>NZ_CP075175.1:1015000-1315000 GCF_021223605.1 Paenibacillus sp. 481 | reverse complement strand
CTTCACTTCTTCGCGCGGCGGATCAATCATACCGACGAGACCGATGAAGGTGAGGTCGCGTTCAACGACATCCGGTGACAAATCAGCCGGAATGGAAGGCTCATCTTTGTAAGCCAAAGCTAATACGCGCAGCGCTTTGCTGGCCATCTCTTTGTTCGCTGCTGCAATTTGCTGCCGATGCTCGGCAGACAAGGGCTCAGTGCGGCCATGTTGGAAAATGTGCGTGCAGCGCTCAAGCAGCACATCCGGTGCGCCCTTGGTCATGCTGCGGAAAGGCGTGTGTGCGGCTGACATATCATGAATCGTCGTCATCAGCTTCCGGTCCGAATCGAACGGAATTTCCGCTTTACGTGGGAAGCGCTGCTCGCCTTCGCGCTTGTCGAACCCTTTGTTATAGGCAAAGTCGACGAGTGCGGTTTCGGTTGGATCACCGATTAACGAGATGCCTTTACCGTGTTCACCTTCACCTGCAACCTTCGAGTCGTTGCAGAGCGTCATGACTTGGACAAATGCCTCGTAGCCTGGCAACTGATCGCGAGCGGCTTCTACCTCTTCCGCCGCAGTCACCTTGCCGTCTACATAAATGCGTTGGACGGTCATTTTGTTCTGCGTCAGTGTACCCGTCTTATCGGAGCAAATAATTTCCGTACTACCAAGCGTCTCGACCGCAGGTAGCCTACGAATAATCGCCTTGCGCTTCGCCATTCTTTGCACGCCGAGCGCTAATATAATCGTGACGATCGCAGGCAAACCTTCTGGGATCGCGGCAACGGCCAATGAAATGGACGTTAACACCATTTCCAATAAGTCGCGGCCTTGCAGCCAGCCGATGATGAAAATGAGGATCGCAACCGCAATAATAATAATCGTAAAATATTTGCCCAACTCGTTGAGCTTTTTTTGCAGGGGAGTGACATCGGTATCTTCTTGGGAAATAAAGCTGGCGATTTTCCCAACTTCAGTCTGCGTTCCTGTCGACGTGACGACGCCGACGCCACGGCCGTACGTGACACTGCTACTCATATAGGCCATATTTTTACGGTCGCCGATCACGATGTCGGCTTTTTCTAACGGATCGACTTGTTTCTCAACAGGTACCGATTCCCCCGTTAACGCGGCCTCCTCGATTTTGAGCGAGGCGGATTCAATCAGGCGCATATCGGCAGGTACAACGTTGCCGGCTTCCAACAACACAATGTCCCCAGGCACAAGCTCTTCCGCCTTGACTGTACGAACTTGCCCCTGCCGCTGTACGGCGGCACTCGGGGAAGACATCTGCTTGAGCGCGGACAACGCTTGCTCCGCCTTGTTCTCTTGGATGACGCCTAAGACGGCGTTCAACACGACGACGAACAAAATAATAATCGAATCGGCAATCTCGCCGAGTACACCTGCCAGCACCGCCGCCACGAGCAAAATAATGATCATAACGTCTTTAAATTGCTCGAGTATACGGGCTAGAATCGATTTGCGCTTCGCCTCTTGCAACATATTTTTGCCGTAACGTTCTTGGCGGGTTACTACCTCGGTGTCGCTTAATCCCTCATTGGAAGTTTGCAATTGGGATATGCTTTGCTCGACGGTTAGCGTATGAAACGGATGCTCGGTGTTACTATGTTCATTTGGATGTTGGCTCTGATTTTGGTTGTGATTCAACTCGCTCTGCTCCATTCCTGTCATCTCCTATCTTGTACTAGTGTGAAAATTAAAGCTTAAAAATATGTACTCGTGAAAATACAAATACACATGCGTAACGTGCAATTGGCTGGAAACCGATGTATGATAAAAGAGAGAGATAAACATAAGCGAGCGAGTGCAAAAGCGTATTTGCTCCAGTTTGTAAGCGCTTAGCTAAGACAACATGGGTTAAAGGAGAGAACATCATCATGAAAGAAGCAAAGCAAACATTCTGGAAAGAAGCGGTTGTGTATCAAATTTATCCGCGCAGCTTTAAGGATAGTAACGGCGACGGAATCGGGGATTTGCAAGGTATTATTTCGAAGCTAGACTATTTGAAAGAGCTGGGCATTAACGTCATTTGGCTTTCTCCGGTTTACAATTCGCCCAATGATGATAACGGTTACGACATTAGCGACTACCGTGCGATTCATGAGGAATTCGGTACGATGGCAGACTGGGAAGAGCTAATTGAAGGCATGCACCAACGGGGAATCAAGCTTGTGATGGACTTGGTTGTGAACCATACGTCGGATGAGCATAATTGGTTCGTATCGTCCCGCGAAGCAGATAGCCCTTATCGTGATTATTATTATTGGCGTGCAGGCAAGGATGGCTTTGAGCCGAACAACTGGACGTCGGTATTTAGCGGTTCTGCTTGGGAGTATGATGAGCGTTCAGATGAATACTTCTTACACTTGTTCTCGAAAAAGCAGCCCGACTTAAATTGGGAAAACCCACGCTTGCGTGCGGAAATATATGAAATGATGCGCTGGTGGCTCGATAAAGGGGTTGACGGATTCCGTATGGACGTCATCAACTTTATTTCGAAGACGCCGGGGCTGCCTAGTGTTGGTGATGATCGCTACGCTTGGGGTGGCGAGCATTTTATGAACGGACCAAAGTTGATGGAGCATCTGCTTGAAATGAAGCGTGAGGTGCTTGATCGCTATGATGAGGTATTAACGGTCGGTGAAATGCCGGGCGTAAACGAAATACAGGCGCAAGAAATTACGGATGAACATGATGGCGCGCTTAATATGGTGTTCCAATTCGAACACGTTGATATTGGTTCCGGCCCAGGTGGCAAATGGGACTTAGCACCGTGGACGCTGCACCAGTTGCGCGGTATTTTGCATAAATGGCAAGTCGGCTTGGCGGATAGAGGCTGGAACAGCTTGTATTTGAACAACCACGATCAGCCGCGGATGGTGTCGCGTTTTGGCGATGACGGTCAATATCGTGGCGAGTCAGCTAAAATGTTAGCGACACTGTTGCACACGCTGAAAGGCACGCCATACATTTACCAAGGCGAAGAGATGGGCATGACGAACGTGCGTTTTGATAGCATCGCGCAGTACAAAGACATCGAGACGCTGAACATGTACAAGGAAGCGGTAGAACAGCACGGCAAACATCCAGCTGATGTGATGCAGTCTATCTATGTCAAAGGACGCGATAATGCGCGTACACCTGTGCAATGGGATGAGAGCGAGCATGGCGGCTTTACAACAGGTACACCTTGGCTGGAAGCGAATCCGAATTATAAGGCGATCAATGCGAAGCAAGTGCTTGCCGATCCGAATTCGATTTTCTATTACTATCAAGCCCTTATCCGTCTGCGTAAGCAGCATCCAATTATGGTATACGGTGACTACCGTCTCTTCTTGGAGCACGATGACAACATTTACGCATACACGCGTACGTGGGAAGGAAAGACGTGGGTCGTGGTGCTTAACTTTGCGAAGCATGATGTGGCGTTCCATTGTCCAGCGGAGTGGAAGGGTCAGAGCTTCACGCGTGTGATCGGCAACTATGACGATATACCGTTCGCAACACTCGAAGATGCAACATTGCGTCCGTTCGAGGCGTTGGTGTTGGAAATCGTTTAATTGTTTAGGTAATGGATATAGTTAGTGTGGTTTATAACGTTAATACGATTAGTGTGGTTAGAGCCTCAGCCGTTAGGTTGAGGTTCTAACCTTTTTTTTATGGGGGAAATAGGTTGGGATCTAAATATATAAGTCTATTTTACCGATGATTATGAAAGTAGTGGGTGAAAATACCTATTTTTAATACGCAGAAGTTATAAAGAGAACAGAAGGGGTTGTATGGCAGTTGAAGACCACTATACAAGTTATCATTATCATTATTTTGCTAGGCGTTATTAGTACGATGGGTGTATATATTTATAACGAGCTTGAGGACAAAAAGCGAATTTACGTTCAATCCACGAAGGTTAATCAGCAGCCAACTGTTGAAAAAGAAGCTCGATCAGAAGTTAAAAAGCCCGAAAAGCCCGAAAAGTCCGAAAAGCCTGCAGAAGCAACGGCAACAGCTAAGGTTAAAGTTGAAAAGCCTGCTGCTGATGTACAGCTACCTATAGATGTAAAGAAAAAGAAGGCAAGTGATAAAACAGCTAGTGAAAATCCGCTATGGATCAGTAATGATCAAATAAGAGAAGCTATTAAAGCGGGTAAAAGATATGATTATAGAGATCGTTTTAAACTGCCAGTTGTTGAGGACCAAATAGATGGAGAGATTTATGAAGCATATATTTCAACTCCTTACTATAGAGCTGCTCAAAAGTCGTATATCGAATATTATCATAAAGATAGGACCATAACTGTGGCGGAAGTTAGGAAAAATGTACGTATGGATAGGATTATACTAGAAATTCATTTTAGACATAACGCAAAGTTTTACGCAGTGAATTTGTTTCAAGATGGAAATGAAGTTGAAATTAGCGATGTCGGAAATTCACCATCAGAAAACAATTTTAAGTTAGTATATATTGACCCTGAGGCATTTATTTTTGATGACCCTATGCTTGTAAAAGTGTTTGCAAAAGATGATCCAAGTCAGTATAAGACATTTGAACTCATCCTGTCGGATTATTTGAAATAAACTTAATTGAGCTATTTTAAAAAACAGCGAGCGGATAATGCATCTTTCCGAGGCGCTGTTTTTTATTGCGCACTCATAATATCTCTATAAAGCGGTGCTTTTTAATGGATAATATTGTTTACACTCTTGGGATACATTGATAAAATTATTTAAAATAAACGTGAACGACTACACATTGTAAGAAGGGAGCTAAATTGCCTTGGTTCCAGCCCCCATCCGTACTTTACGATCTGAAATTGAGCATCAAATGAAAACGCATAACTATAGATTGATCCAATTAAGTCAAAAGTCAGGATTAATGAACGGTCATTTAAGTTTAATATTGAATGCAAATCCACCCCGTCCGATGACGATTAAGCAGTTAGATGCTATTGGTCGGGCTTTTGACCAGCCGGAAGGTTGGCTTTATGAATTGTACCCTGAAGAATGTTTCCGTCATGAAAAATTATCACGGCCCCGTGTTATTCCGTATTTCATTCGATGTGTTCAAATTGGTCGTTTCGATTGTGTCGAGGCGGTCGTATCGATAATGCTGGAAGATCTAAAAAGCTCTTTGTCGATTCTATTTGAAGTCGCAGAGCAGTTATTTCATAACGACTCGAAACAGGAGTCCATTCCTTTTTATAAGTATGTCATTGAGAATGAAAGAAACAACTTTTCGGATATATTTGTTATGAGTCAATATCGCTATTTTGTTGCTTCGCAAGGATTGGATGCCGAAGAGAATTGGAAAGCGGTCATTCGCTTTGAACCGTATCGGAAGCGGTTACCGGAAAATATACAGCTGGATGCGCACCTCAAACTAGCTAATCTGTGCTTTACGCTGCAAAAGTGGAAGGACCTGGAGCGGTATGCTGATGAGTTGAGGGGATTGGCTATTGTATTACATGAAAATGAATTGCGCAAAAAGAAAAGCAAAAAGATTACCGAGTCACTAAAAGCAACGTACCATTTAGTAGCGTATTATGGGCAGGGTTTCCTATTGAAAGCATTGGCCCTCGAAAATCAAGAATGTTATGAGGAATCAAAAAAATATACATTAGGTTATGCTGACCTTAGTGAGTTTGAATTATTAAATGAAATAGGACGTTCAGAAGTTCAAAAGTTCCAAGTGTGGGCAAAATCAAACTTGTATCGATTAGAACTATTGATGGGTAATATGGCCATTCTAAATGATTATGTTAATTTTTTAAAGGTACATACTAAAGAGTTGTTTCCTGCATTACTAACCATCGTAAAAATGGCGAATAGACATCAATTTGATATTGAGCATATTTTAGAACAATTTTCTGATGAAATTAATCAATTTAACATGTATGAAGATATATTTAATAAGGATCGTAATATTCAATTCACATTCGATATGTCCATCTATTACTTCAATCGAAAAAAGTATATTGAAGGACTAGACAAGCTCTCCCATTGCCTTACTTTATGCCAAGGGATGAATAGTAACAGAGCTTTCTTAATAGAATGTATTAAGCTACATGAAGAATATAGTTTGAAAGTTGACGAGGATCAAACTTACTAATAGGTAAGAGTAGGAATAAATTGAGATTTAATAATGTACGTAATTACTGTAAGAAGGGAGCTTATTGTATTGGTTCCAGCCCCCATCCGTACTTTGCGATCTGAAATTGAACATCAAATGAAGATTCACAACTATACACTGAGCAAATTAAGTCAACAATCCGGAATAAATAATGGTCATTTAAGCTTAATCCTGAACGCAAACCCGCCCCGCCCGATGACGATTAAGCAGCTAGATGCAATTGGAAGAGCCTTTGACCAGCCGGAAGGTTGGCTTTATGAGCTGTACTCTGAAGAATGTTTTCGTCATGAAAAAGTATCACGCCCCCGTGTTATCCCATATTTCATTAAGTGTGTTCAAATTGGTCGTTTCGATTGCGTCGAGGCGGTCGTATCGATAATGCTGGAAGATCTAAAAAGCTCTTTGCTGATTCTATTTGAAGTCGCTGAACAGCTATTCCATACGGGGCTGAAACAGGAATCCATTCCTTTTTATCGGTATGTCATTGAGAATGAAAGAAATAACTTTTCGGATATATTTGTTATGAGTCAATATCGCCTTTTTGTTGCTTCACAAGGGTTGGATGCTGAGGAAAACTGGAGAGCGGTCATTCGCTTTGAACCATATCGTAAGCGGTTACCGGAAAATATCCAGCTGGATGCACATCTTAAATTAGCTAACCTATGTTTTACGCTTCAAAAATGGAAGGACATGGAGCGGTATGCCGACGAATTAAGAGAACTCGCAACCATTTTATATAAAAATGAGCTGCGAAAAAAGAATAGTGATAAGATTTCGGAACCTCTGAAAGCAACATATCATTTGGTTGCTTATTATGGATTAGGTTTTCTTTTAAAAGCACTAGCTTTAAAACATCAAGGGTTTTATGAGCAATCGAAAGAATATACACTAGGTTATGCTGATCTTAGTTGGTTTGAAACCCTAGATGAGACAGGGCAATTTGAAGTTAAAAGGTTCCAGTTGTGGGCCAAAGGAAATTTGTTCACATTAGATATGCTAATTGGAAATATTGGTGTTCTGCCTGATTATTTGCAGTATCTAAGGGTTAATCCACATGAGATTTTGCCTGGATTAGTGACGATCGTTAAAGCGGCAAATATGCACACTTTTCAAATCGAAGATGTTTTACATGAGTTCTCATATGAAATAAGTCGATTTGATAAATATGAGGATGTCTTTAAAAGAGGATTGCATTTACGCTTTAGATTCGATTTAGCTACATACTATTTTCAAAGAGGGAAGTATGTAGAAGGGATAGATACTATTTCTTTCTGTATCGCTTTGTGTCAGGGAATGAATAGTGATGAGACGTTCTTATTGGAGTGTATCAAATTATATGAAGAACATAAATTTAAGACTTAGACTTGATCGAGATAATATGTGATTATAAAGTGAAATTGATCATTTTCACACTCTCTCTTTCTTTATTGAAGTAGAGTGATAAAATTATAGAGAAGTGTACCGGTTAATTTTGGTGCGTGTAGAAATTAATAATATATGAGAACTTTGACTATTGTTTAGAAGGGAGCTACTTATCTTGGTTCCAGCCCCCATCCGTACTTTGCGATCTGAAATTGAACATCAAATGAAGATTCATAACTATAGATTGATCAAGTTAAGTCAAGAGTCCGGAATAATGAACGGTCATTTAAGCTTAATATTGAATGCAAATCCACCTCGTCCGATGACGATTAAGCAGTTAGATGCTATTGGAAGGGCCTTTGACCAGCCGGAAGGTTGGCTTTATGAGCTGTATCCTGAAGAATGCTTTCGTCATGAAAAAGTATCACGGCCCCGTGTTATCCCGTATTTCATTCGATGTGTTCAAATTGGCCGTTTCGATTGCGTCGAGACGGTCGTATCGATAATGCTGGAAGATCTAAAAAGCTCTTTACCGATTCTATTTGAAGTCGCTGAACAGCTATTCCATACGGGGCTGAAACAGGAATCCATTCCTTTTTATCGGTATGTCATTGATAATGAAAGAAATAACTTTTCGGATATATTTGTTATGAGTCAATATCGCCTTTTTGTTGCTTCACAAGGGTTGGATGCTGAGGAAAACTGGAAAGCGGTCATTCGCTTTGAACCATATCGTAAGCGGTTACCGGAAAATATTCAGCTGGATGCACATCTTAAATTAGCTAATCTATGTTCTACCCTTCAAAAGTGGAAGGACATGGAGAGGTATGCCGATGAATTGCGGGAATTGGCAATTGCTTTATACGAAAATGAATTACGTAAAAAGAAAAGCACAAAGGGTGTTGAGCCTCTAAAGGCAGCGTATCATTTAGTAGTATATTATGGTCACGGATTCCTTCTAAAAGCAGATGCCTTATCAAAACAAGAACGTTATGAACAAGCAATAGAATACACGTTAGGCTACGCTGATCTTAGTTGGTTTGAAGTGCTAGATGAATTAGGAAGATCTGAAATTGAAAAATTCCATTTATGGGCTAAGGCTAATTTATATAACTTAGATTTAATGGTTGGTAGAATCGGTGTTTTGCCTGAATATATACAATTTATAAAGGAAAATCCACAAGAGATTTTGCCTTCATTGTTATGCATTGTTAAGTCTGCAAATAAATATAAATTCCATATTGAAGATGTATTAAATTTATTTGCTAATGAGATAAGTCATTTTGGTAAATATGAGGACATATTTAATAAGAATCGAAATTTGCGCTTCAGATTTGAGTTGTCTGTATATTACTTTCAAAGAGGAAAATATGTGGAAGGTCTAGATAACATCTCTATGTGTATTGATTTGTATCAGGAAATGAATAGTGATCAGGCGTTCTTAATGGAATGTATAAAGTTATATGAGAAACATTCGTCTAAGACTAAGGAAGAACAAAAGTAGAGGACGGTTTGTCCTATACAATTGTCGTCAATCTATTAAGGAATAAACTTCCGACTTGTAGAGGGCGATTTTTTGTATTTCTATGGTTAAAGATTTAATAAAAACAACATGTATAGGATTCTATTAGTAAGTTAAGATGTATTAGAATGAGTTTATAAAGTACGGACATGGATTTTAAATGATGATATCGAAATATAAATGATTATCTAGCGATGGATCTCACTTGAGTAAGATTTAAACATCGCATGGATAATTTTGTTTACACTCGCAGAAGGTGTTGGTAAAATGAATTTAAAATTATCGTTGGAATAAAATAGTGTAAGAAGGGAGTTTATTGTCTTGGTTCAAGCACCTGTCCGTACCTTACGATCAGAGATTGAACATCAAATGAAACTACATAACTATACATTAAGTAAATTAAGTCAAGAATCAGGAATAATGAACGGCCATTTGAGTCTAATCTTAAATGCAAATCCACATCGTCCTATGACGATTAAGCAGCTAGATGCATTAGCAAAAGCTTTTAACCAGCCTCCGGGATGGCTTTATGATATGTATCCTGATGAATGCTTTCGTAATGAAAAAGTATCACGGCCTCGAATAGTCCCATATTTAGTTCGCTGCGTTGAAGTTGGTTGTTCGGATTGTATTGATGCAGTCGTATCTAGAATGCTGGATGATTTAAAAAGTTCCCTACCGATTTTATTCTCTGTCGCAGAACAATTGTTTCATAGCGGAGCAAAGCGGGAATCGATTCCTTTTTATCAGTACGTAATTGATAATGAAAAGAACAACTTTGCGGACTTATTTGTCATGAGTCAATATCGTGTGTTTGTTGCTTCACAGGGAATCAATGCAGAGGAAAACTGGAAGGCAATCATTCGTTTTGAGTCATATCGAAAGCGGTTACCGGAAAATATTCAGTTGGATGCGCTTCTAAAGCTGGCTAATTTATGTTTTACGCTTCAGAAGTGGGGGGATATGGAGAGGTTTTCCGACGAGTTAAGGGAGTTAGCGACAATTTTATATAAGGAAGAGTTGCGCAAAAGTATAAATAATATGTCTTATAAGATTATAAATACAACGCATCACTTGGTTGTGTATTATGGTAATGGTTTCTTGCTGAAAGCGGTGGCACTAGAAAATCAGGGTCATTATAAAGAGGCTAAAAGCTATACGTTAGGTTATGTTGACCTTGGTTGGTTTGAGCTAATGGATGAAAGAGGACAAATAGCAGTACAAAAGTTTAAATTATGGGCTGCTGCTAATTTATATAATTTAGACTTGTTGATTGGTAAAATAGATATACTACCTGAATATTTGCAGTTTTTAGAGAAAAATCCTCAAGAGCTATTGCCTTCATTACTAAAAATTATTAAGTCGGCTAATTTACATAGGTTTCAAATAGAAGATATAATTCATAGATATTCTAAAGAAATTATTCAGTTTGAAAATTACCAAGATGTAATTAGTAAGGGATTACATGTGCGCTTTAGATTTGAATTAGGATCCTACTTTTTTCAAAAAATGAGATTTATTGAAGGGTTGGACAATATTATGTTGTGTCTTGCGTTATGTCAAGGTATTAACAGTGACAAACTTTTTATAAAATGTGTTAAAGTCTACGAGGAGTATAAGAGTTATGCAACGGAGGAACAAAAACAAACCTATAAAAAAATCATCGAGGAGGCATAATGATGAGAGTATGTTTGCTTTCGTTGCTCCTATTGCTAGCGCTTTTTTTTGGTGATGCTTTAGTAAATAGTCAAGTGAATGTGGTTGAAATGGGCGTAACAAGTATAAAACTTGCAGATAATGGGGTAGGAGGATATCAGTAATTTTAGCACTCTTCGGAGTGCTTTTTTTATTCTCCTATATTTTTTAGTCATCAAAATCTAGGAGGCTGGTATAAAGTGGATTTATAAATTGTAAAAGGGAGGTATATATGATTAGTGGAGATTTAACAAAGAACGTTCCTACGCTTGATGGGCTTCGACAGCTGGCAGGAGCAGTTTGTTGCACTCCATCCCATTCATTCGCGAATGGAAATGAAGCACACGGAAGTGTTCTTACACAAGTCATACAGAAGACGGAAGTATTACGGAATCAACTGGTACAGTTAGTGTTGCAAAAAGATAGTTTTGTCGACGATGATGTCTTGAAGTTAAGTCAAGATTTAGATCAACACATCATGTTGATTCAGAAAAAGATAGGGAGGGTGAATTGAAATGAATCGTTGTCGTAAATGGCTTATACACTATCGCGGGTCGATGACCCAAAAGGAAGTAGCTGCTTTGTCCATGATTGAGCGTAGCTCTTACTCTAATATTGAGCGGGGCAGACGTGATCCAAGTGTTCAAGTAGCGAAGCGCATTGGACAAGTTCTGGGATGTGATTGGAAACTCTTTTATGAAGATATTAATCCAATTATGGGTACAGAAGAAAAGGCCATGCTTATTGGTAGTAAGCACAGCCATAATTAATAAAACATCCAATTAATATAATACTCCAAGTTACGTACAAAATGTAGCTTCAGTTTGAAGTGCAATTTTCACCACGAGTTACTTTACAGCTTTGCAACCCTTTTAAATATACCCATGAACAGCATTTTATAAGAAGGCATTTGCTTATTTTTAAAAACTTATCAAACGTATACTATATACTTCAATCTCTCACTACTATGTGTCAATTAGCAACCTATTAGCTGAGAGTTGTGAATTCAAGCACTCTATGGAGTGCTTTTTTTTGTTTGGGTTGACTAGTGTTGAATACGGGCAGGTCATACTGCTTGTGTGAATTGGTGATAAATGCGGACTTCCTGGCTGAAAAACAAAATTGGCGCTCATTTATTTTTATGTAAACTTTACAAGTGAAAAACGTTCTCGACACAAAATGTGCGATATAATGTTTGGTGTGGAAGACACATTTTGCTAGGGAGGTTTCACTGTGAAAAAACGCGTATGTATGACGCTATTGCTAGGAATGTCGCTGCTGATTAGTTCAGTTGCAAGTGCCCGTCCAGCATCGTTTCAAGACACCGAGCCAAATAACACCAAGAGTCAAGCCAATGTCATTACTGCTCACGCTGCGGTTAGCGGCAGTTTTAAGACAGAGGGTGATATTGTTGATTATTTTGCCTTCACAGCGCCTAAATCAGGAAAGCTTCTTATCATTTTGCAACCCGTATTTACAAGCGATCCTTACAACCTACACCTTGAAGATGCAGACAAGACGTTAGCTTCAGATACCGCAGATGGCTCAACTGAGTTGAGAAGATTAGTTAAACTTGATGTGGAAGCAGGAAAAAAATACTACATCAAAGTGGACCCTGTTGAGAAACCTGCAACGCATTACAACGGTTATCACTTATCTACTAGCTACTTACAATAAGAAGGTTCACGCCCTAGTGATTAGGGCGTTTTTTTATTTCATTAGGAGGCGAATTATCGACAGGAGGTTGATTTTCCCAATCAATAAGATGGATAATGGAAATTAACTGCATGAGAGAGGAAGCCTTCAGCTGTGAAGCTACTTCGAGGTCAAAAGGTTAATGTCACGAAAGGCAGAAATGTAACGAATATCGCCTAAATATCGGGTGGGAATCGTCGGTTGCGCAAATGGAAATTGACGGAGCGGCCTGTTTGCATGATGTGCCATTATTACATAAAAGAATAGCGTATACGTCGTTACAGCGGAATATAAATGAAAACATAACACGTTTAAACGGAAATGAAATCGTTTCCATTAGGGTCGGTGAAATCATTCTACTATGTTGTGAAAAAGGAGTGGGTCGTAATGAAGCTCACGTATATCAAAGAGTTTTGTTTGTTTTTTGATATTATGTTGACGATGCTGATCGGGCTCGTCTGTCTTGGGGCTACGATTCCGTTTATGGGCAGCGGATCGACTTGGATCGCCCTCTTGATCGGTATGCTGGCGTATGCGCTGAGCGAGTATGTGATTCATCGGTTTTTGTTCCATTTAAAACCGCCGCGCAACGCTTTTTTACTAAAAATGCTCAAGCGCCTTCATTACGACCACCATGTGGAGCCGGAAAATGTGAAGCTACTGTTTTTGCCTGTGTGGTACAGCTTTCCGCTTATTTTTATTGCAGGCTGCCTTGGTTTTGCGATAACGAGCGAGCTTAGCTTAGCCGTTGCCACGGTTACAGGCGTCATTTTCTATATGCTCTACTATGAATGGGTACATTATCGTGCACATCGCCCGATCAAGCCCATCACTCCGTGGGGGCGCTATATGAAAAAAATTCATTTATGGCATCACTTTAAAAATGAGCATTTCTGGTTCGGTGTTACGAATCCTGTTATCGATATGGCGTGCGGCACGTACAAGGATGAAAAGACCGTCACCCGTAGCGATACCGTGCGCGATTTGGAGAAGGGTAGCCTTGATAGCCCTAGTAGCCCTAGTAGCCCTAGTAGCTCTGGTAGCCCTAGTAGCTCTGGTAGCCCTCCATCATAGCTACGTTTTTTCACGGTAGGATGTCCCTAGATGTTCTCCCAACGAATAATAGTGCCGAAAATTATAAATCAGCGGGTTCCATTTTGCAGGGTCGATCTGATTGCTGTTCTGCACAAGTTCATCGTGCGCATGCACGTGCTCAACCTGCGTTTCAACGATGGAAAAGTACGGCGCATAGTCCGGTATGCTAATCCGTTGGACGGTGCACTCCATTTGAATGGGGCACTCTGCAATCCGCAGCGGTGCTACTGTAGTGGAGGCCAACGCCGTTAGTCCGGCGGCCGCGAATTTGTCTTTTTCATATCGAATGCCTAGCGGCAGCTTGTAATCGGGAACTGGATATTTACCCGTCAGCGGGGCCAGCAGCTCTACCTGTTGCCACAACGAATGGTCGGGGACATTAATGACGAGCTGGGGTGTGCGCTGCAAGTTCTCTAGTGCTTTGCCGCCAAGTCCGATCCCAAGGACGATGTTGCGACCGAGTGCCCATGAGGATGAAAGCGGGCTAATGTTAGTCGTTCCGTCCTCATTTTGCGTGGTGACGAGAATGACGGGCATGCCGTAATACAATATTTTTGGATCGATGGAAATGGGTTGGTGTGTAGTTGCTGGCATATGAAAAAATCCTCCTAATGTATCGAGCACCTCGTAGTATGTGCTGCTCAATGTCGTTTACTGTTGCTCATTGCTGCTCATTTTTGCTGTTCCCATTGTAGTACGCCAATGTTTCAATTATCATCGAAGTATGCCGTGCATATAGGAGGAAAATTCCATGGTTGTGCCTATGCTGCCGTTGCCCGCTAAAGTGGCTACCGTGGCTGCCTTACTAGCAGACTCCTCCCGTACCGCAATGCTCACCCATTTGCTCGACGGTCGTTATCATGCGGCAGGAGAACTCGCGGGAGTGGCAGGAATTACGGCTCAGACAGCCAGCTTTCATCTTGCTAAAATGAGTGAATCTGGACTCGTAATCGCCGAGAGACACGGGCGGCACCGCTACTATCGGATCGGCGATTCAGTAGCGGCGGAAATCATCGAACAGCTGCTGTCGGCTGCTGGTGCCGACTCGACGAACATCACTTCGCTGAAACAGTCCGAGCAGATGAAAAAGCTTAGCCAAGCTAGAATTTGCTATGATCATTTGGCAGGGAATATCGCCGTACAAATGATCCGGTCACTAGAGGAGCGTAACATCGTCGTAAAGGTTGACATGCGCTATGACGTAACCGCGAATGGAGACCTTTTTTCCAAAAAAATGGGACTCGATTTAGACATCTTGCGCAAAAAACGTCGGACCTTTGCACGCTGCTGCCTCGATTGGACCGAACGTGAGCATCATTTGGCGGGCTCGTTAGGTCAAGCGCTAACCGAGTGGATGCTGGAAAAAGAATGGATAATCCGTGATGGAGCAACTCGTGCTGTCTATGTGACAGAAGCGGGAGCACGGGGGATTGCAGCAATGTTCCCAAGCATGAAGAAGGAAAATGAATCTTTTTAAAGAATAACAAAGAATGGTTGTTTCAGCTGGAACCGCAGCCGGCAGCCGATCATGACTAGGAGGAAATCACCCATGAATAAATTCAGTGAATTTCAATATGAGCGTCCTGATTTGCAAATAATTGAACAACGGTTCAAACAACTCGTCGAGCAATTTAGCAGCGCAGACAGCTTTGCTGCTCAAGATCAAGTGATGACGCAAATCAATAAGTTGCGGAGTGAAATCGGTACGCAAATGACGATTGCGAGCATTCGTCACTCGATTGATACGAATGATGCTTTTTACAAGGCAGAGCAGGACTATTTCGATGAAATTGGTCCAGTCGTACAAGAGTATGTAACCGATTACTATCGTGCATTAGTCGAGTCCGCATTCAGAACTGAATTGGAGCAAAAATGGGGCAGCCAACTGTTCAAGCTGGCAGACCTTTCATTAAAAACGTTCAAACCTGAAGTGATTGAAGATTTGCAGTTGGAAAATAAACTTTCAACGGAATACGCACAACTGATCGCTTCCGCTAAAATCTTATTCGAAGGTGAAGAGCGGACGTTGTCGCAGCTCACTCCGTTTGAAGTGTCCACGGATCGGGATGTTAGACGCCGTGCTGCTGAAGCTAGATATCAATTTATGACCGATCACGAGGCGGATTTCGACCGTATATATGATGAACTCGTTAAAGTACGTACCCAAATTGCGAAGAAATTGGGCTACACGAATTTTGTGGAGCTAGGTTATGCACGCATGAGCCGTACGGATTATAACGCAGAGATGGTGGCGAACTTCCGTAAACAAGTGTTGGAGTATATTGTGCCTGTCACAACGAAGCTTGCGGAACGCCAACGCCAACGGATTGGTGTCGATGAATTCTTGTACTACGATGAGGAATTCAAGTTCAAGTCCGGCAACGCAGCACCAAAAGGCGATCCGGATTGGATCGTTCAGAACGGCGCTAAAATGTATGCTGAATTGTCCCCAGAACTCAACGAGTTCTACTCTTTTATGGTAGACAATGATTTAATGGATCTGCTGAGCAAAAAGGGCAAGCAAGGCGGCGGCTACTGTACATACATTGAAGATTATCGAGCGCCGTACATTTTTGCGAACTTTAACGGCACTTCCGGCGATATTGACGTTCTGACGCATGAAGCGGGCCATGCTTTCCAAGTGTATGAGAGCAGACACTTTGATGTGCCGGAATATAATTGGCCAACGACGGAAGCTTGTGAAATTCACTCGATGAGTATGGAGTACTTTACTTGGCCGTGGATGCAGCTGTTCTTTGAAGAAGATACCGATAAATACAAGTACTCACATTTGTCAGGGACGCTGATGTTCATCCCTTATGGTGTGTCCGTTGACGAATTCCAGCATTTTGTATATGAAAATCCAGATGCTACACCAGACGAGCGTAAGCGTGCATGGCGTGAGATTGAGAAGAAATACTTGCCGATGCGCCATTTCGAACAAAATGATTATTTGGAGCGTGGTGGTTACTGGCAAAGACAGGCCCACATTTTCCAGAATCCGTTCTATTATATTGATTACACGTTGGCAGAAATTTGTGCGATGCAATTCTGGAAGCGAATGCATGAAGATTGGAAGCCAGCATGGGAAGATTATTTGACGTTGTGCCGTGCGGGTGGAAGCCAGTCCTTTACGGAGTTGGTAAAGCTGGCGGGTCTTAATTCCCCGTTTGAGGATGGTTGTGTGGAATCGGTTATTGGTGATATCGAGACATGGCTGAATGGGGTAGACGATTCGAAGTTATAGGTTATAGGCAATTACACCGGAAACTGGAGCTACCCGCTCCGATTTCCGGTGTTTCTATTTGTGTGCGGTATTCGAATCGCAATAGGCAGTCCGTTTATTAAGCAGCATCGTCATGAAGCGGGATGACATCTTTCGGATTCAGGTATATCGTCTTCAACTGTCCGCTACAACTAGGCTCGTACGCCCGATGCAAATGATCGGCATAGACGCGACAGCCTGCGATGTCCATTTCAAAGCGAGTAATGTTGCCGAGCATGGACACGTGGTCAATCGTTCCCGTTAAGGCGTCGCCATACGGAATCGGCTCCTCGCTTAGTGTTTCTGGACGAATTGCGTACCGTAGTGCTTGTTCGGCTTGTGCTGCGCAGTGGGGAGCTAATCGTTCCAGCTCTGCACGGGACAACACATTGTAGTTGCCGATGAAGCGGGCCACAAAAGAGCTGCGCGGGCGCGTATAAATGTCGTGCGGGGAGCCGAACTGTTCCATTTTTCCGGCGTTCATTAAATAAATGCGGTCGCTAATGGACATCGCTTCTTCCTGATCATGCGTCACGAGCACGGTCGTCATATTTAATTCGCGCTGAATATCGCGCAGCTGCTTGCGCAAATGTTTACGAATTTGCGCATCAAGGGCGCTTAGCGGCTCGTCGAGCAGCAGCACTTTCGGCTTCAGCACGAGCGAGCGCGCGAGCGCAACGCGTTGCTGCTGTCCGCCGGATAGCTCGCGCGGATAGGCGCGTTCCTTGTCTTCTAGCCCGACGAGCTGAATCATGTCAGCTACTTCCTGCTTGATGGCGGCGGGCGGTAGCTTTTTCATTTGTAGGCCGAAGGCGATATTTTCGGCAACCGTTAAGTTCGGAAATAATGCATAGGATTGAAAGACCATGCCGATCTCACGATCCTTTGCAGGCAAGCTCGTAACATCTTGTCCGGCGATGTGAATTGTGCCGCTGTCCGGCGTCGTTAAGCCGGCTATAATGCGTAGGAGCGTACTTTTGCCGCAGCCGCTCGGGCCGAGCAGTGTAATTAATTCACCGTGTTCACATTGTAGTTGAAGGTTATGCAGCACCGTCTGTTTGCTGAATGATTTCGTTAGTTGCTGAATCGAGACGTAGCTCATCGCAATGCCCTCCTTTTTGACTCGGTTGATTTTGCTGATCTTGTTGAACGTACCGATCCTATCGCTGCTGTCGATCCTGTCGTTCCGAGCTTTAATAGCAGCGTACTAATAATGGCCATGCATACAAAATAAGTGACCACGATCGCGCTGGACATATGCCCACTCTTACTGATGACCCCGTACAAATAAATTTGCAGCGTTTCAAACTTGCCGCCCACTAACATATTAATAAGTACAAATTCGCCAAACAGCATGGAAAATGAAAGCAATCCAGCAACGAGGATGCCTGGCATGATGTTAGGCACGATAATGCGCACGAAGGCGCGCAATCGGCTAGCACCAAGCAACTGTGCTGCTTCCATCAGTACCGCAGCGTTGATCGTGCGCAAGCTGTTGCTCACCGCTTGGTAGATGAACGGTAGCATAGCTACAACATACGCGCCGATAATAATGAGCAGCATGGATATACCTTTGCCCGCATAGGCGCGAATCAGGCCAACGGCCATAATGACGCCAGGCAATGCATAGCTAGCCATGACTAGACTTTGAATGGCGCGCTCCAAGCGTGGCGCGTACACCATGATGGTGAAGATAGCTGGCACAGTGACCAGCAACGCGAGCAGTGTCGCCCCGCCGCTTAAGAGCAAGGAGCGGCTAAACGATTCGATAAAGCGCATATCTTGAAAGAGTTGCGCGTACCAGTTCAACGTGAGCCCTTCAGGCAACACGGTTGTATTCCAAGTTGTCGCGAACGAATACAACACAGTCGCGGCAATAGGCAAGAACAAATAAATAGCAGCGATAACGAGCATGACATGATGGATTCGCACATGCAGCCGGAAACGCGGCGCAGCTGAGGATGAAATCTCATTCATCGCAAATCCCTCCGAATCCGGCGTGTCAGCCATTCATTCAACAGTAGAGCCGTGACAAGGGTCAGCCCAAGCGCAGTTGCTAGTGCGCTGCCCAACTCAGGCCGCGCAAACACATCACCCGACACCAAGTTGCTAATGCGAATCGGAACCAAGTTATACGTGCTGCCTGTGAGTGCATAGGCGGTTGCGTACGCCCCCATTGCATTAGCAAACATGATGCTGAACGTGCCCGCAATGCTAGGCAGCAGCATCGGTGCTCCGATGCGTAGCCAGAACTGATACGAGGAAGCACCAAGCAAAGTTGCCGCTTCCTTCCATTGTTCTTGAATACCGTGATATATTGGATATAGCAGCAAAATACCTAATGGTAGTTGAAAATATACATAAATAACAGTTAATCCGCCCCATGAATACAAATTGAACGATTGTCCCAAATCGATGCCGAAAGAGCGAAACAGTAGGGTAAACAAGCCACTGTTGCCGAGCAGCACAATAAAGGCGAATGCAAGTGGGATTCCCGCAAAATTTGACGTCAAATTGGTTAGTACAAGGATGCGCTCTTGCACGTACTTCGGAAACTTTGTTACACCGTAAGCAGCAAACACGGAGACCATAATGCCCATTACCGCCGACCAACAGGCGATGAGCATGCTATTTTGCAACGCTTGTGTGTAATAAGGATTGCCGAAGATTTCAGCGTAATGGTCAAGCGTCCAACCGCCTCCACCTTCAACTTGAAAGCTGCCTAACAACATAAATAGCAATGGAACACACATAAACAATAGAATGAAGCTGAAAAAAGGGACGAGTGTCGCAATTAGCATCCCATTCCATTTTTTCATCGTGAGGCCTCCTGCATGTAAAATGTAAAATGTGAAAATAGCAAGTTGTAAGTTGTAAGTTGCAAGTTATACGCTCACAGCGTTAATAGAAAGCTCCTGCTGCTTGCAGCTTCGTTAAGGGCACCATCGCCTCCGCTGGCTTGATGTCCAGCAATCGACATGCGAGAGGAGCAATCTCCAGCTGTGGCAGCGTGATATCGTACACGCCTGACTTGACCTGCTCGCTTATGATAAACAGCGGCACATGCCGTTCGGCGTCGGTTGTACCGCCGTGATTGCTATCGGCGTTCATCCCATGGTCTGCTGTCACGATAATTTGATAGCCCATGTTGATCCAGGCTGGTAGAGTGCTGGCAAGCAGCACATCGGCTGTAATCACGTGGTTCCGATACGATGCCGACTCTCCACCGCCCGTAAAGCTGTGCCCAGCATGATCAATGTTCATCGAATGAACGTACAACAAATCAGGCTGCGCTAACTGAAGCAAGAAATGTGCATCCGCAAACAGATGCGAATCGGGGTAATGGTCCTCCCAGTAAAACAGTCCATGATCGATGGCCAGCCCAGTATGAAGCTGAATCCGATCGGCCGCGCGGTTGAACGGAGCGCGATTGTACAATTCGCTTACCCAGTAATAGGCGGCAGCAGCGTTCGTTCGCCCATGCTGGCGCGTTAAGTGAAATAGGCTTTGCTCATGCGACAAGCGCACCGTATCGTTCGTCGTAATGCCATGCTTCCAGACAGGAGTGCCTGTCAGAAGGACTTCATAGAGTGGCCGTGACAAGCTAGGCAGCTCAGATTGTACGCGAAAGCGGGCGGCTAGCCCTTGTTCGACCAGATGATGCATAAAGCCCATGCGCTGCACGGCTGCATCATAACGCAATCCGTCCAGCATAATGAAAATTAATTTATCGCTCGCCCGATTCAGCAAGCCATTCGATACATGAGCGTTATCGCTATTTAACATGAATAAGCACCTGCTCTTGCCACAGCTGTGGCAGTTGTTTGGTCATCGCTTCCCACGCTTTCATATCTTGAACGGGACGAGCATTCACGTACATGTCATTCGGTAGCAGCTTAAGCAGCGCGTCATCCGGCAGTTTGGCGTTAGCCCGAATCGGGCGTGCGTAGCCGCGTGCTAAGTTGGCTTGCCCTCGGTCCGATAAGATGTATTCCCGTGCCAACATCGCTGCATGCGGATGCTTGGCATACTTATTAATGATCGTTGCGTAACCGCTTGTAACCGATGCTTCTTGTGGAATAACGACCTCAAAACGCTTCTTATCAATCGAATCACGATAATTTAAAGCGTTGAAATCCCAAAGCAGTCCAACTTCGACTTCGCCTTTTTCCAAATTGGCAGGACTTGCGTCGATAGGGCTAATTCGACCGGACTTTGCTAGTTCCGCATAAAAGTCCAACCCTGGCTGAATATTTTTTTCATCGCCACCGAACGCATAAGCTGCTGCCAACACGGCAAATTGAGCCTGATTTGCTTTCATGACGTCGCCGATTGCGACTTTGTAGCTACCATTTTTCAGATCTGCCCACGATGTAGGTGGTTGTTTTACTTTATTTTTATCTGTAATAAAAGCGAGTGTGCCTGTATAGCCGAGTAGCCAATGCCCCTCTTCATCTTTTGCCCAGTTAGGGATGTCGTTCCAGTAGGACGTTTTATAGGGCAAAGTGATGCCTTTCTCTTTAGCAAGTGGTCCAAACGCGATGCCAACATCACCGATATCGGCGGTAGCGTCATTTTTTTCAGATTCAAATTTGGCTAGTTCTTCTGCACTGGACATATCCGTATCGACATGTTTCAACCCGTAAGTCGTCTGTAGATCTTGCCAAGTTTGTACCCAGTTCGCCCACGAGTCGGGCATGCCAACCGAATTCACTTCACCTTCTTTTTTGGCCTGTTCCACGATTTGCTCTAAAGTCAGCTTGGAAAAATCAATCGCTTCGCTCGGGTTGCTCCCGCTGTTGCTACTCATGGAGCAAGCCGTTAACACAGTTGTGCATACGATAATGATTAATAGAAAGCGAACAACGAATGTCTTATCCATGATGAAAAAGTCTCCTTTACCCTTTTTTAGTCGTGTGAATGTAAGAGGAAATGACATCAATCTGAACGCGATCATCGTACCGGACCAAAGTCAATTCCACATCAACGCGAGGTGAAGAGTTTGTAAAGAGGCATTATCGATATAATCCTAAGCGAATGGTAGCGCTTACTTTAGCCTATTCGGCCCGTGTTGTTTTATGCTTAGAGACAGACTGGCATCATTTAGTAATCCACAAGAGCGGACAGCATTTGACATTAACTTCGGATAAGTAAGATGTGACCAGTGAGAGAGGAGGGAAACATATCGTACACGTATAAGATGCATGTCTGGAAAGGTTGTTGCTGTCGTATGCATTTACAAAAACTTTAATTCATGATTACGGAAGGTGTTTTAAAATGGAGCATGGCAAAATGAGTCAAATAGGAACAGAAATAGAGTTTGATGGGGAGCGTGGCACAGCTATGAAACACGGGCGTGAGCACCGTGAAACGCAGATGCGTTATATGGGAATTATTGATGTCGGTTCCAATTCTGTGCGGCTAATGATCGTGAAGTACAATGAGCATTATTTTCAAGTGGTATATCAATGGAAAGAAGTTGTGCGCTTGGGCGATGAGTTTGATGCTCATGGTGCGATTCCTGAAGCAAAAATCGACAAGCTTATTTCAATTTTGCATTTATTTAATCAAATGTGTAGCAAATATAAGCCATACCAAATGCATGCAGTGGCGACAGCTGCTCTGCGCAGAGCTACTAACCGACGAGAAATTGTACGACGGGTTGAAAACGTCACTGGTGTAACACTCAATATAATCGGCGGCGAGTCCGAAGCGTATTTGGATTATGTAGCTGTCATTTCCACGATGAATATAAGTGATGGTTTGATGATGGACATCGGTGGGGGCTCGCTTGAGCTTGCGCTCATTCGTAATCGTGAACTTGTCGAAAGTTGTAGCATTCCAATCGGTGCTTTGACGATCGCCCAGCAATTTTCGGTGCAAGCACAATTGACTGAACAAGAAGAACAGCGGATCAGTCAGTTTATTGCGAATTGGCTGGAGCGGATTCCTTGGTTAGAAGAAGCACACGGATTGCCTCTCATTGGCTTAGGGGGGACGGTGCGCACACTTGCTAAGCTGGAATCAGCAGCAAGCCGCATTCCATTTCCTACCCTTCATCATCATGTTCTTCACGCCTCGTTTGTACAAAGCACGTTTGATTCACTTAAAAGGCTATCATTAGAAGAAAAAGAGCGTGTTTCGGGGTTATGTTCGGAGCGGGCAGATATTATAGTAGGGTCCTTACAGGTCGTTGCTCATGTTATGAACAGACTTCAAGCTCAATATCTCATCGTATGCCGTAAAGGTGTGCGTGACGGGATGATGTTTGATTTATTAAGAGCCGAAGGCATGACTGTGGAACAGCCGTTGTTGTTCTCGATTTACAATTTCAGACAGCGCTTGGAACTGCCTAATCAGTCTGGTGCGCACGTTCATCGTTTGTTCAGGATGTTAGTTCAGCAATGCGCTCCCGTACTTGGCCTTGAAGGGAACTGGACAAACATTATTCAAACAAGCGCCTTACTACATGATTGTGGCGAAGTCATCTCGCCTTTAGAGCGGGAAAGGCATGCGCTGTATATGCTTCTTAACGCTGACCTATATGGCTTGACGCCGCGTGAGCTTGTCCTAAGTGGTTGTATTGCCTCTATTAATCGACAATTAAAATTTGAACGAGCGTGGCGGGCATACGAGCCATTATTGTTGCCAGGCGACAAACGCGCCGTGCAAATGCTTGGAGCGCTGCTACGTTTAGCGGTAAGCTTTAGTGCTACTTCAGTGGTACATACCGTCAATTGTGTGATCGACCAGCATGAGGTTATCGTATACGTGCAGGCCGACACGCCGCCATTGTTGGAAGTAACAGAAGCATATGCCATACGTACAGGTTTTCGTAAGTTGTTCGACCGCTATCTCGTTATTATGGCTGACGTATCTCCGGCACTAATCTAGATCCAGTACTAATCTAGACGTACATCTAGCCATTATCTATGGGTATAAATAATACCGATGTTCAAGTGTGAATTATACTTGAACATCGGTACATGTATTCAATAATAATTATGCCGAATCGTTATCTTGCGTATTAAAGCCAAATCGGATCTTCGACCCTAATTGGCCGATTGTACTCGACTGGTAAGCCAGTTTCGTAGGATCGATTGCCGACAGCTGCTCGAAGTTGAGCTAAGCTTTCATCCACGTCTACGCGAGTTACGATATGGTCGGTTGTGCCGTGTTCCCATGCATGACGTGTTTCCCAGTAGTGAAGGGTAGCGGATAGTACACGTGCCGCATCTTTCGCAGCTTCTTCCCACATATCCCATATGCTTGTCGTGTACGTATCTCCTGTGCCTGTCGGATCTGGCCAAGCACGATGCGTCTCATTCAGAACATCATATGGCGGCACTTCACGCTTATACATCATCGGTTCGATTTGACCGAACGTCAGAACTCGCTTAATACCGCGCGGATCATGGAATAGCTTCTGCGCACGTATCATATCGCGATTCGCCTCATTCCAGTATTTGCGCTCGACATCGTACGCAAGTTCAGGATAATACTTGTGGGTCACCTTTTCAAATGCATCCACAACTTCCTCTGGAAATGTTCCATTTGTATCTATTTCGGTCCAGACAGGTGTTTGCCACGTTTCCAGTCCTAGCTTACGTTGTACAATTTGCGTATCCATCAAAATTTCAAAACGCTGATGATCCCATTTGCGGAAGCCAGAACGAACGAATACGTAGGGATGCATATGACGATCTAAAATATGATGCAATACGAAGCCCAACATATACACACAAGTTTCACGTTTCCTGTACTGTGCTGCATCGAGTAGATCTATAAGGACAGGACCACAATGCTTCGCATGCATTTCCGACCCTAATCGGTTCATGGTCTTATTGCGCTGCCAAGGAAAGAACTTATGATAGAATAAAAAGTCCGGTCCTTGGCAACCCATATTGAACAGTTGCTTGTGAGCAGGGGTGTTCAACCAGTGCGCCAATCCGGATGTTGTCAACGCTTCTTGCCCGAATAGCAAGTGCGTCCAAATGTTAGGCATAACCATCTCTCCAAATTTATAATCTCATCATCTTCACGATGAAGCCAACCTCATTTTTTGTCAACCGTGCAATAGTCACGGTTTTCATAGGTCCACCATGAAATTGCATAAATTTTTACAACAAATGTGGATGAAAATACAAATTAATAGACAATTTAGAGTGTATTTTCGATTTAATTATAAATCCGTTAGTGATTGTATGAATGGTTTTCAGTATAATAGTCTTGAAGAAGTGGGTGTATAGGACGTTCGAAATTTGTCGAACATACTCCCTCAGTGTCGGAAAGGGGCGAAAAATGTAAACATGAGAGCAGAATGGATTCATCCGTTTTTGCAATCCGCTTGTACGGTGATCGAACAAATAGTACAAGTTCGTCCGGAGCGGGGGGAGCTTGAAATGTTGGCTTGGAGCGGTGCGCACGACCTCCGTATCCAAATCGGCTTAACGGGTCAGTTGACGGGTCATGTTGTGTTCGGATTAAATGAAGAAGCTGCTTTAAAAATGGCTTCTGCCATGATGGGCGGCTTCCCATTACAAGCACTTGACGCGATGAGTGAGAGCGCTATCTCGGAGTTAGGAAATATGATTAGTGGCAATGCAACGACGTTGATGTACAATCAAGGGATACACGTTGATATTACGCCACCACAGCTACTATTGGCGGCTACGCCATCCTGCTCAACGGATAAAGTGCTGGCTATACCGCTGCTGATGGACGGCATTGGCCGTTTTGATGTTCTTATGCGTGCGGAGTAAGATAAAGATCGTAGTCAATTATTTTGCTGTACATAAGGAGTAGAACAAGCGATGGGTTTGCAAGGTAAAATCGTACTCATCACGGGCGCATCAAGTGGTATCGGAGCTTTAACGGCCCAATTCGTTGCAGAGCGAGGGGCTTTGCCTATTTTAACGGCGCGTTCGCAAGCCAAGCTAGCAGAAGCATCTGCTGCTATTCGTGGAGAGCATGCTGTAATGCAAATGGACGTCACGAGCGACGAAGACGTTGAGCGTGTCGTGCAACATATTATCGCTCAATATGGGCGCATTGACATCGTGCTTAACAATGCGGGTTTTGGGGCGTTTAAGCGCATAACAGACATGCCGATTGCCGAATATGCGGCGATGATGGATGTCAATTATATGGGGATTGTTCGCTGTACGAAAGCGGTGCTACCACATATGCTTGAGCGTGGCGAAGGCCATATCGTCAATGTAGCTTCGATTGCGGGCAAGATCGGTTCACCGAAGTCGACGGGGTATACGGCGACGAAGCATGCGGTACTGGGCTTCACGAATGCTTTGCGCATGGAGCTGGCAGGTACAGGTATAGCAGTATCGGCCGTTAATCCGGGGCCGATCGATACGCCCTTTTTCGACCTTGCCGACCCGTCGGGGCAATACGTCAACAACGTGCGCTGGTTTATGATGCCAGCGGAGAAGGTGGCGCGCCACCTCGTACGCGTGATGGAGACGCGCAAGTCAGAAGTGGATTTGCCGTGGCTAGGGGCACTTGGCACGCGGTTATATCATTTGTTTCCGCGCTTGGCCAACCGTGTGGCGGGCAAGCTGCTGAACAAAAAATAACAGTTGATAGGCAAGGGGGTGTCTCAACAGTCATTGTACATGACGGCGAGACATCCCTCTTTTCATGTTGGCGATCAAAAGGTTCGTTCTGGTGTGGCGGTGGGCAGCGTATCGTTCGTCCGCTGTTGTGCTAAGCGCCTTTATTGCTCCTGCTATTGCTATTGCTATTGCTATTGCTATTGCTATTGCTATTGCTATTGCTCCCGTTGTTGCTCCTGTTGCTTTTGCTTCTGTGTATTCTGATGGGCCTCATTCATCTGTTTGATCTCTTCAAATAAAGCCCTCACAGCAGCTTTTCCTTCTGGATGGGTTTCATTCCAATGTCGAGTTAAGTTAGGCATCGTTTTGTGCATATGATTGTACAATGCCCACATTTTTACGTTGTCGACAGTTTCTTGATTTGCTTGTCCTGTAAGCAGCTCGGCATACTTTTCAACTAAAGCGTCAAAAGACGGTTGCCATGCTTCTTTCATCCTCAATCCCTCCGATAATACGGTCTTATGTATGTATATTATGGACTCCACAAAAGGGGTCTAATTTCAGGCTATCATAATGAAGCGTGGAAAGGAAGTTGGATACAACTTGGTGTTTCAGCTATAATGGTAGCAAACGATGGAGAACGCTTTAGAACGTCTTAGACCGTTTCAGGCCGTCTCAGACCGACTCAGACCGTCTCAGAGAATTAGAACGACCTAGAGAGGAACGATATAATTGAGTACTACTTTTGAATCATTGGCATTAACGCCGGAGTTGCTAGGGCAGCTTCAAGCGCGAAATATTAATACACCTTCCCCCGTACAAGCGGAAGCCATTCCGGCTGCGCTGGCGGGGCGTGATATATTGGCACAATCGCAAACAGGCACAGGCAAGACGCTTGCCTACTTGTTGCCGCTAATTATGCGTATTGATGCAACGCAGCGCTCGACGCAAGCAGTCGTCGTCGCGCCGACACAGGAGCTGGCGATGCAAATCGTCCGCGAGGCTGAATATTACACGAACGGCAGCGAGTTGAGCGTCGCATCGCTAATTGGTGGTGCCGCATTGCAGCGCCAGGTAGATAAGCTTAAACTGAAGCCGCAGCTTATTGTCGGCACACCAGGACGGATTAGCGAGCTGCTGCAAATGCGCAAGCTGAAAATGCACGAAGTACGCCACATTGTCATTGATGAGGTCGATCACGTCCTCAAGCAAGGTGGCTCCCGTGATACGGAAAAAATTATTCAAGGCGCGCTGCGCGACCGCCAGTTGCTCTTCTTCTCCGCAACTCTTCCTGCGGAAGTGAAGGATCTTGCGGCACGTTGGATGAGTGATCCTACTCATATCGGGATCGATCCGGACAAGCGTATCGCAGAAACGATCGAGCATCTCGTATTCGAATGTGAGGAACGCGACAAGTTGGATACGCTGCGTCGTTTAGTTCGTCATTGGAAGCCGAAGCAAGCCATCGTATTCGTTAACGAAACGCATATGATCGGGGAGTGGGAGTCGAAGCTTGTCCATCTCGGCTTGTCGGTCGGCGCTTTGTATGGCGACGCACCGAAGCAAGAGCGCGTGAATATGCTGCGTCGCTTCCGCGAAGGCGAATTCCAGCTGCTGCTCGCGACAGATGTCGCTGCACGTGGGTTGGACATTCCGGAGCTGCCATACGTGTTCAGCGTGCAGCCAGCACTTAACGCGGATCACTATGTGCACCGCGCAGGTCGCACGGGACGGATGGGTCGCAAGGGTACGTCCGTCAACATTATTCATAATCGCGAGCGCTTCATTATACGCAAGTTCGAGCGCGAACTTGATATTAAAATGTTGGAGCGGGCTTTTTATGACGGCCGTGTTATTTATTTGGATGAGAACAACATGTCCAAGCCAACGAGACCGCATTCGCCAGCACGGTCGAAGCGCCCCCAAGTGCGTTCCGTCCAGAAGGAGACGCCGGTTGCAAATAAGCAGGATCGCCAGCGTGATCGCAAGAACAAAGGTGCTCCTAAGTGGCTAAAAGATAAACGTGAAAAATAAAAATGGCGAGCGCTTGAAGTAGAACGCTTAATAAAGACCTGAGACGTCACAGTTAATGTGACGTCTTTTTTTTGCATATAATGTGAAATGAATAGATAAATATGACAAAAATGATGTTGAATTTTGGAAAATAGACGCTTATAATAGTGGTTGATTTTGGAAAAGGGGGAGAGGGTTTGTTTACTAACAAATGGAAAATATCTATTGTTCTTCTTATTGCCATATCTATGCTAGCTGGTTGTTTCGGGGAAAAACCTGCGGTTGAAGAGCTTGGAGAAGATGGTGCCGGAAAAATTAAAATATTAGCGCATAATGAGGAAATGTTTTATCAGCAGTACGGTAACTATTTTAATGTAAAATACCCGAACATCGAATTTGAAATTGTGAGCACGTCGGATCTGTACAGTGTAGATAAAGGTCCAGATTATGATCATGAAAAAGAAATGAAAAAATTGATTGATAAGCATAAGCCTGATGTACTGACACTAGGTGTGGATATGTTGGAGCATTATGCATCAGCAGGCAAGCTGTATAACTTGGAACCCCTCATTCAACAAGAGAAATATGACCTCCAGAAACTACTACCCGGACTCATCGATATGCTCAGAAGTAAAGGAGACGGTATCCTTTATGGCCTGACGCCAACATTCGGCACACAGCTCCTCTATTACAATGAAGACTTATTTACGAAGCATGGGATTGAACTGCCTAGAAATAAAATGACGTGGGACGAAGTACTTCAATTGTCCGCGCGCTTTGCTAATATTGGCAAGGGTGAGCATAAAGTACACGGACTGTTCGAAGCACGCAGTTCGATGTATGACTTTCTCGTTAAGCTTGGAACGGTTGAAGGATTGAAGATGTTTGACACGAAAGGAGAAACATTACTCATTCAATCGGATGGCTGGAAAAATCTCATTAAAAAAACGACAGATGCATATCGCAATCAAGTGATATCTAACTCAGCTCCTCCGGAGAAGGGGCAATCCTTTCGTATGATGGATGGGGACTTATTTTTCAGTGGCAAAGCAGCGATGATCATTGATCAAGAATATACGATGCATCGTTTGGAAAATCAGTCCATGTACGGCGGTCCGGATGTGAAAAAGATGAAATGGGGATTTGTAACGGCTCCTATCAGTGCTTCTGCACCTAACGACTCGCCTTATATTAGCACGCGCGAAGTGTACGCGATTCATAATGATTCACCGAATAAACGTGCGGCTTGGGAGTTCGTTAAATTTGTGAATGGGCTTGATATGGCCAATGCGAATGGGCGCACGAATTGGAACGGATTCCCTACTATTACGGGAGTGCTGAAAGATGTGGATGGCAAAAGTGTTGAGCCGCTTTATATGTTGAAGCCAACAGCAGAGAAGCATAGTTTTTATGGCAATACGAAAAACGTGCCAAGCGAATATATGAGTCAGTTTAGCATGGAATCGGAGCAAATGTTGAAATCGATAGTGGATAAGAAAAAAAATGTCGACCAAGCTGTGGCAGAATTTCAGCAAAAGATGCAGCAGCAACTTAAAAAAGCAATTGAGGAAAAAAAGAAGAAGGAACAGAAAAAATAGGCAAGGGGGGATAACAGCATGATGACTAAAAAATGGCGTACGCTCGTTGTATTTATGCTTATAACGACGCTGCTTAGTGGTTGTTTCGGGGAAAAGCCCGTTCTGGAGGAGCTTAACAAAGAGGGAACAGGCAAGTTGAAAGTCATTTATTACAATGAGGACGGTTTTTATAGCCAATACGGGAATCTCTTTAAAATGAAGCACCCCAATATTGACTTTGAAGTCGTCACTAACAATCATATTTTTGAGCAAGTGAATAATGGAACTGCAACTGATTACGCTTCAGCGATGAAAAAGTTTATGACCGAGCAAAAGCCTGATGTGCTCTTTCTTGATTACAGAACGTATGTCGAGTTTACCGAAGAGGGTAAGCTCTATAATTTAGAATCGATTATCAAGCAAGAACAATTCGATTTACAAGGCTATATGCCTGGTCTTATCGAGATGCAGCGGAGTGATGGAGGAGGTTCTCTGTTTGGACTTGCTCCGAAATTTGTCCCGCAAGTTCTTTACTACAATGCGGATTTGTTTAAAAAGAACGGTGTAGAATTGCCGACCAATAAAATGACATGGTCGCAAGTTCTTTCCTTAGCTGCACGCTTTAACAATGTGGCAGGTGCGACAACTAACCCGAAGGACAAAGTAGTTGGCATGGTTGATCAATGGGGTGGCCTAAATACGTTACTGTTTAAGATGGCATCGACAGCAGGCATTTCTCCGTTGAAAGGAGAGGATCTACATTTTCAAACACCTGGGTGGAACAAACTTATGACTGAAGCGACAGATGCATTGCGCAATAAGTCTTTCTATGTGAACCCTAAAAGTCCGACCAACAGTGAACAGTTGTTGCAAGGAAGTGAGAAGTTCATAAACGGCAGTGCAGCGATGATTATGAGTTATCCATTTTTTGCAAGCAATATTAAAAGTCAACGTCAATATAGTAAGGATGCTAAGGCGTTTGAATGGGGATTTGTAACAGCCCCGATCAATTCGGCAACACCAAATGAATCTTCTTTTGTAAATATTCATGAATTGTTTGCTATCTCGCAAGACTCAACGAATAAACGAGCTGCATGGGAGTTCGTTAAGTTTATTAACAGCCCAGAGATGGCCAAGTTGGCATCGCGTACTTCTGACGGCACTGTGCCGACACGTGGAACGTACTACAAAGAAGTGGACGGCAAGAGTACCGAGCCGTTTTACGCCTTGAAGCCAGTGTCCAACGGTGCGAGTGAGTGGAAATGGATGATGAAGACACCACAAAGTTTCTATATGACCTTTACGACACTTATAGATGACAATATGCAAGCTGTTATCGATAAGAAGAAAACAGTCGATCAAGCGCTCGCAGACATTCAGCAAAAAGGGCAAGCTGAGCTGAAGAAGGCGCGTGAAGCGGATAAAGCCAAGAAAGCGAAGCAAGCAAACGGAAAATAATAGCATCTGTATTAGCAATCACCTCTTCCAGTCCGGTATAATGATGGAAGAGGTGATATTTATTATGAGCGAATTATTACAAGTACAACATTTAACAGGTGGTTACAGTATCGGTCGACCTGTGTTGCATGATGTAACTTTTGATGTCCGACCGGGTGAGATGGTTGGCCTTATAGGCTTGAATGGTGCGGGCAAGAGTACGACAATGAAGCATATTTTAGGCTTAATGGAGCCACATAAAGGGAAGGTACAACTCGGCGGCAGCACAGTAGCTGAAGCGACAGAAGCGTATCGTGCCTCGTTGGCGTATGTTCCAGAGTCGCCTTTGCTGTATGATGCGCTAACCGTTCGCGAGCATTTAGTATGGACGGCAACGGCGTATGGTGTGCCACGCGACGTGTTTGAGCAGCGGGTGGAGCAGCTTGCCGCTATCTTTCATATGGAGCAGCATTTGGACAAGGCGGCGCAGCATTTGTCTAAAGGGATGAAGCAGAAGACGATGCTAATGGGCGCTTTTGCGGTACGACCGCCCTTATACATTATTGATGAGCCGTTTCTAGGGCTTGATCCACTAGGCATTCGCTCGCTGCTGCGATATATGAGCAGCGTGAAAGAAGATGGTGCGGCACTGCTCGTGAGCTCGCACATTTTGTCTACAATCGAGCATTATTGTGATCGGTTTGTGCTGCTTCATCAAGGCCGCGTCATTTCGAGCGGCACGGTGGAAGAGATGCAAGCGCAATTTACTGCGCAAAGAGGCGTTCCTGCTGAGGCTCGAATTGAGGAGCTGTTCTACGCATGGGTCGGCACTGATGAGCATGCTGAAGGAGCTTTAGGTGGTGGCGTGAAATGGGAGAGCTGAAAAAAGAGTCGGTTAAGCGGTTTGAGCGAGATGAGTTGAACGAGCCGGAGGCAGGCCAACATCCGGAAGCGGTTGCTCGTTCGGCCGTTGGACAGGCCTCGGCAGCGTGGTCTGCTTTTGATGCGGATCAATTGTGGAAGCAGCGTGTAAGGCAATTTTGGGGACGGATACTGCCGTATTTACGTTATGTCATGCAGAGCGGCGTAGCCGTATTGTTTGCCTTCGTATTTATAACGGGAACGGCCTATTACGCGAACTTTTTGGAGCGTATTCCAGTAGACTTTCCCGTAAGGGAGTTATCGCTTCTATTGTTAGCGCCAACGGTAGCGTATATGGCGTATCGTACGTTTTTCCAACCTGCTGACATCGTATTTCTGCTACGCAGTGAACAGCAACTAGGCGCGTATTTAAAGCGCAGTATAAAGTACAGCCTTCGTACGCGTTTGCTGCTGCTGTTAGTCGTGTGGAGTGTATTGTGGCCACTATATAACCGCGGTGATATCGAGCCTAAAGGATATGCCGTTATGCTGGCGGGATTGATTCTTATTAAGCTTGTTGCTGCTTACGGAGCGTGGAAAGAGCGGCATATGGAAGATCCGGCGAACAGCAAGGTGAGCCGTGTGCTGCGTTATGGCTGGGCGTGGGGTGCGACCGCATGCTGGCTATGGCTAAGTGTGCCGCTTGCTATAGTCTGCACGGTCGCGGCCGGAGCTGCTTATGTAGGCTGGCTGCTAACACGTCGTACGCTGCGCTTTCCGTGGGAAGCGCACATTCAAGCGGAAGAGATGCATACGAGCCGCATCTATTTGTTGCTTAGCGGCTTTGTTGATTTGCCGACGATGACGGAGCGACGATATTCGCGGCCATGGTTAAATCAAGTTGGAGATCGCTATGCATTTCAGCGGGAAACCGCTTATCACTATTTACTGGCGAAGACGTTTGCGCGCAGTGAACTGGTCAGCATTTTACTCCGTTTAAATGTCCTTGGCCTCATCTTGATGCTATGGCTCCAGCATTCAACGTGGAGTGTGGTTATATACGGTTTATTTATGCTTATTATCGGCATACAGATCAAGGCGCTAGCAACCTACCACCGTTATGATGTGTGGCAGACGATTTATCCATTGAGCCTGCAAATGAGGCAGCGAGCGGTGCTGCATTTGAGTACGTGGCTTCATTTGTTATCCGGATTGGTGCTAGCGGTACCTATTTGGATAGGTACGATTACATGGCAGTATAAAGGAGTTGTGTTAGTCGTTGGGCTAGCATTCGTTATCGTGATGCGCCTGCGGCTTCGTCGTACGCATCAACGTGATGATGGAGAAGATTAATACAAGTGAGCGATCACTACAATAGACCGCGACCCTCGGCCATACATGCTATGGTGAGGTTCGCGGTCTGTTTGTGATTGCTATAGCGTGAGTAAGCGACGGGTAGGCTCTGAACGAACTTTAACGAATCCTAACGAACCTTACCGAGTTCCTGTGCTTATGCTGGCATGTCCTAATGATCCGACAGCTCCCGACTTATGCTCATCGGCATTTTCATGGTTGAGTACATTAGCGTTGTGCAATGGAGCGCTCAATTGTGAATGTACAGCATGACTTAATTGACCGCTTAACTGGTGATTCAACGGATTGCCGAGCTGATGGTTTAACGGATTGCGCAACGGATTGCTTAACGGGTCGCTTGGCTCGTTGTCGCCCGTAATCCAGGCCGCTTGACCATCGTCGTAAGTCGGGCTATGGTGCTCAAGATCGCCAGCCTGATCGTCAGCGTTCAATGCGTATTGTGTCTCAGCATCGAGTCGATGCAAGGTGCGTACGAAGCGTACAGTACCTGTCTTCGAACGCAATACGATGGAATGTGTTTCCGCATAATGTCCTTGCATAATGCGAACCCCTTGCAGCACATCGCCAGGCGTGATGCCAGTAGCCGCGAACAATACATCGCCTGTTCCGCTTAAATCCTCAGTCGTCAATCTGCGATCCGGCTCATGGATGCCCATGGACAGGCAGCGCGCCCATTCCTCCTCGTTAGCTGGCATCAGTCTGCCTTGCAGCTCACCGCCAAGGCAGCGCAGAGCAGCAGCGGCTAACACGCCTTCCGGTGCTCCGCCGGACCCTACGTATAGATCAACACCCGACTCAGGGAACGCCGTTGCCATGGCACCCGCAACATCGCCTGCATTTAGCAGCTTCAAGCGAGCTCCTGTAGAGCGCAGCACGGCAATTTGCTCCGCATGGCGTTCGCGATCCAGTATGGATACCGTTATATCTGAAAGAGGACGGTTTAAAATCCGAGCCGCTTTAGCTACCGTAACATCAAGCGGGTCATCGAGATGCAGTTGGCCCCGCAGCTGTGGCCCGCACGCAAGCTTCTGCATGTACATATCCGGTGCATGCAGCAATTGACCGCGATCAGCCACAGCAAGAACGGTGAGAGCACCGTTTAACCCTTTTGCAACAAGCTCGGTTCCTTCTACAGGATCTACCGCTACGTCTGCTTCCGAACCTTCGCCAGAACCGACGTGCTCACCGATGTACAGCATCGGTGATTCATCCATTTCCCCTTCGCCAATGACGACGGAACCACGAATTGGCACGCTGCGAAACATATGGCGCATTATGCGTGTGGCTGCTCCATCAGCTTCGTCCTTATTTCCTCGACCAATCCAGCGCGAAGCAGCTAGCGCCGCTGCCTCTGTAACCCGAACGCACTCTAAGCTTAATTGTCTATCCATCGTTCGTTAACCTCCATCGTCTTTATATATGGTGTATTATTTACGGTTAAATATTGCGTCATAATTAATAATATGATATATAATATGGAAAAGCAATCTGTAAAAAGCACAAACAGACGAACTGTTTAACGAATACGTTATATCACAAAGTCATATTTATAAGGTATCGCATGAGCAATGAGTCCATTATTACCGAAAATGATATAGCATAATTGCACCGACGACTTCTAAACGAACCATTTGTATTTGCGGATACCCCACATTTTTTAAGAAGAGGTGGATGTGAGATGGAACATATTCAACGTAAACAACTGTTAGGAGTCATTTTGTGTAAGCGCTGCAATCAAATCATTGGCGAACAAGATACGGATCGGTTTATGGTCTACTACATGGACAGCCGCGCATGCGAGTGCACGGAGCATTATCATTACGATCAGCATGGTGTAGAAAGTGAGGTACAGGCGATTGAGAGCTAACGCATTGCGAGCACGCGAGGAGGATATTGTCCTGCTCGACGGCATAACGAATAACCTTATTAACCAAACATCCGACCAAGAGATGTTGTTGAATGCTGCACCAGTTGTTCCCGTATGTCTAGTGCCGTCTTCGCCGCTTCATTCCATTTCGATATGGGAAAGAAGCCAATCGTTAGAACCGGATTCATCTGCACGTATTTATCATTGGTGTACACAAGAGGAGCAGTTGCAAGCCGTATTAGAACATGGCGCGCAGCATATCTTTTTACAGTTGGATCAGTCTGCTTGGCTAACGCCGCAGCGTCGCAAACTGATCGCAGATACGATGCTAGCTGAACACGATAGAGCACGTCATAAAGCTTTGCGGAAGTTGCTTCCGCTAATGACAGGTGCCTATGAGCATTTGTTGCGGTATGTACAAGTGAATCCGACTTCACATTTATATGTCGTGTTAGCTGATTTACCTATAACGGACGTGTTGCCTCGTCTGCCAGAGCTTGAAACACGTATGGAGGCGCTACAAAGGTGGGATGATGGTTCTCCCGAAACAGACGTTTCCGATGAGTTGAACCGACTGATGCAGCAATTTAATCGTATTAAGGAATGGCACCAATGGATGCAAGCGGGGGAGCCGTATTTACACCGCTTAGCGAATGCAATTCCAGAATGGACCGATTTGCAGGCTGAGGCGTTATTTCGTGCGTTGCTGCGCGTGCGCCAAGAGGGTAAAGAAGTTACCATAACGGTCATGCTGCCTTATGCGGCATCAACCCCGCTTGGCTGGGGAGAGAAGTTGGCATGGATTCGGATGGCAGCTGAGCAAGTGCTAGGCCAAGACAATTGCACGCTCCCTCCTGTTGGGGCATGGATTCGCCCAGAAGATGTGGGGACAGACGCTTTGCACGATGTGATGAACGAAGTGAGCGCAGCAGATATGATCTGCTACGTATAATCATACAGTTGAATGGCGACTTGAAGGTGTTCATTTTGTGGATGAGCACCTTCAAGACGTTGTGTTGTGCGGCATCCTTGCAGTAATATGATAATAACGATAACTTTAAGGAAGTTTGCAGTTAGGAGGTTTGAGCCATACAACTAACACCGCGTCAAATGGAGATTATGCAGTTAGTGGAGCGCCATGCGCCCGTAACTGGCGAACAAATAGCTGAGCAATTGGGCGTAAGCCGTCCAACGATACGTTCAGATTTGTCTGTACTTGTTATGCTCGGCGTGTTGAGTGCGAAGCCGAAGGTCGGTTATTTCCCAGGAAAAAGTTCCCGCAATGCGTTCCCGCAAGCGCTGGATATCCGTGTTCAAGATGTGCAGTCTATGCCGATTATTGTGAGGGAGACTTCCACGGTACAAGATGCAGTGGTAGCTTTGTTTTTGGAGAATGTCGGCAGTTTAATTGTGGCGGATGAAGAAGGAATGCTGCTTGGCTTAGTGTCACGTAAAGATTTATTGAAGGTAACCTTAGGCAACGCGATGGCAGGTTCGATGCCGATTAGCTTCGTCATGACAAGAACGCCAATTGTGAATGCTCGACCAGAGGATTCTATTTATGATGCGGCTAAAAAGCTGGACGAGCATGATATTGACACATTACCTGTCGTTATCCCGCATTCGAGCGATGCCAAATCAGAAAAATTAGAAGTGGTTGGACGGATTACGAAGACGACGATTCTGAAAGTGTTCCTTCGTCAAATGAAGGGATGGTAAAAGAAAGGGGATCCTTAATGGAAGGATTGGGGCAAGCTTCTCCGCATGTGATTACGATATGTTCAGATTCAGTAGGCGATACGGCCGAAAGCGTCGTTAAAGCGACGGTCAGACAATTTCAAGGACACGAAGTTAAAATACGCCGTGTTAGCCATATGAAGCATGAGGATGAAATACGCGCCGTCATGGAGCAAGTTAACCAAGACGGCGGCTTTGTCGTCTACACGCTTGTCCAACCCGAGCTCAGAGAAATGATGAGGGAGGAAGCGATTCGTCTAGGCGTACGCGCTGTCGACCTTATGGGGCCGATGATGCAAGCCTACATCGATACCTTCAATGATTCACCGCAAAGCCGTCCAGGGCTGCTGCATGAAATGGATGAAGATTACTTCCGCCGGATGGAAGCGATTGAGTTCACCGTTAAATGCGATGATGGCCGGGATACGACGGCGATTTTAGATGCCGATATTGTGCTCGTTGGCGTGTCGCGTACTTCGAAGACGCCGCTTAGCATGTTCCTAAGCCATAAAGGATACAAGGTGGCTAACTTCCCGCTCGTGCCGGAAGTTAAGCCCCCGCAAGAGCTGTACCAAATTTCAGGAGACCGCATCTTCGTGCTAACGATGCAGGAAGAGCACTTGCTGCGCATTCGTGCCGAACGGCTGAAGGCGCTCGGTCTCCCGAACGGCTCTGCGTACACATCAGCTGATCGCATTCGCGAAGAGCTGGATTATGCGCAGACGCTTGCCGACAAGTGGAACTGTCACGTGATCGATGTGTCAGATAAAGCGATTGAAGAGACGGCGAACATTATTTTACGCTTGCTGCCATCATAATTAGGTTTCTACTAGGCTAACCATCTGTAATTATTTACGGGTGGTTAGCCTTTTTTGTATATCCAAATATTCAAAATAGGCCAAATAATACATTTGTTATGGGAATGAATGGTGGAATATTACTTTTTCGACGATATTTATAGGCTCAATTCCGCTCTGTTGGGTATGCAAAAAATGTCGAATATAACACAATAAAAGGAATCGATACTCCAACTTGGATAAGTTTAAAACTTAAATATTATTATTCTAAAATTTCAATATAAAATAATATTTATGCATTTTAGTTTAAAGTAACCTCCTAAGGATACTTAACCCTTCGCTCTAAAGAGGAGCGATTTTTTACATATGTAACCGAATTTATTTCAATCTCGTTAATTAGCAATTTGTTAACTTTAATACCTAACTTTATTTTATTATTAAAATTTTATTTTTAAATTCAATTTTTATAACACAGCTATCTAAATGTTTGTTAAAATATGATCGACAATGTAGAATAATATCGAAAGGGGGGTTGAAATTGTAAAATAGTGTATGTGATACTATTTATGAAACTAGTGAAATATTATTTTTTTAGAACCTTCATCTACTGCATCTACTACCACTGTTGATTAAGGCGTAGCACGCCTCCTTACTACTTATTTTTACTACCTAGACCTTACCCTCACGCTTTTTTACACTCAATAACCGATTACGACAAATTCATATTCACCAAGGAGCTGGATTCATATGAGTGTGGAAACTGTTCACTTGCTTCCACTGACACAACCTCAATTACGTATTTGGTATACCGAAATGCTGTATCCGAACCGCAACATTTGTACCGTCTCTGGAACGGTAAGAATGATAGGACCCATTGATGTAGAATTACTCCGGCAGGCTATACAAGCGACGATACAACTAAACGATGCATTTTGGATAAAAATAATGACTGTTGATGGGGAGCCGCGACAATACGTAGATAAAGAGAGTGAGTATCAAATCGAATTTATCGATTTTTCTCAATCTGGGCAAGAGGCTGCTGCGAATCAATGGCTGCAAACCTATATTCGACAGCCCATTCAATTGGTGGATTCTCAATTATACAGATTTTATGTAATTAAAGTTAGCGAAGACCAATATTGGTACAATATAAAAATGCATCATATCATTTCTGACGGCTCATCTATGGTCCTGACTGCAAATCAAGTGAACCAGCATTATTTTGCAGCCATCAATGGAACGCCACCTACTATAGAACAACCATTTAGTTATCTCTCCTTTGTGCAAGACGAGCAGGAGTATGCACAATCGAACCGCTATCAAAAAGATAGAGCCTACTGGCAGAACAAATTCAGCACGATGCCTGAAGTGTTAGAAATTAAACCGTACAATCCGCTAACCTTAAGCACGGCCGCCACGAGAAAGAGCTTTACCGTTGAAGATGATATTTATCGAGGTGTTAAACAGTTTTGCGAACAGCATCAGTTGGGCGTATTCACATTTTTCTTATCTGCGTTATACCTCTACTTACACAAAACAACGAGTCAACACGATGTTGCTATTGGTACAACTTATGCGAATCGAACAACGAGGCAAGAGAAAAATACGATAGGCATGTACGTCAGCACGGTAGCGACTCGTTTTGTTATTGATCCTGAACTTGATTGTGTTGCATTTATGAAAAGCTTATCCAGAGAACAATCCTCGATCTTACGTCATCAGAGATATCCTTACAATCAATTAATCCAAGAGCTAAAAGAAATTCATCACAACAAAGACATTCAAGGACTATTCGGGGTTGCACTCCAATATCGCACAGTTAGTTGGCAGTACATAGAAGGAATTAATCTTCAGTTTGAATATGACTCTAATGGGGAAATCGTTAACGATTTTGATATCGATGTTGTAGAAGCGTTGGATGACCAACAGATTGAGATTAATTTTGATTATCGAACGGAACTGTTTGAACCACAGGAAATATCGCAAATCATTGACCACTTATTTACGATTATTAGACAAATGATTCAATATCCCGAACAAAAAATTAGCTCCCTTTCTCTATTGAACGAAGCGGAAAAAAATAAAATATTAAACGTATTTAACCACGTAGCAGAAGCGGATCAACAAGAAAGTACGATTCATCAGCGATTTGAAGCACAGGTGGAACGTACGCCGGAACAGATAGCGGTAACGTTCAATAACGGCCAATTGACTTATCGGGAACTAAATGAGAAGGCGAATCAGCTTGCACGCACGTTAAGAACGCAAGGTGTAAAGCCAGATCAATTAGTCGGTATTATGACGGAACGTTCTTTAGAGATGTTCGTCGGTATTTTCGGCATTTTGAAGGCTGGAGGAGCTTATGTTCCGATCGATCCTGATTACCCAGAAGATCGTGTTCGTTATATGTTGGATGATTCGGGAGCGAATATTGTGCTCGTGCAGCGTCATCTTCAGGAGCGAATCCCGTTTTCGGAGCAGCTTATCGTACTTGATGACGCAGCATCTTACCATGAGAACGGTTCGAATTTACAACCGGTTACTGAACCACAGCATTTAGCATACGTCATTTATACGTCGGGTACGACTGGCAATCCCAAAGGGGTTATGATTGAGCATCAACAAGTGGCCGCAATCGGACAGGCATGGACGGAAGCGTATCGCTTGTCAGAAGGCGACGTTCGGCTGTTGCAATGGGCGAGCTTCTCATTTGACGTATTTACGGGTGACTACATACGCGCCCTGCTGAATGGAGGGCAACTGATCGTTTGCCCAAGTGAAGCTAGAATAGACCCTGTGCAAATTTACGAATTAATGCAGCGATATCAAATTAATATTTTTGAGTCTACGCCAGCTTTGATCATACCGTTGATGGATGATATAGATGAGAATAAGCGTGATATTCACTTTTTAAAGACATTAATTATCGGTTCGGATCTTTGTCCGCCGCAAGCATTCAATCGTATTGTAGCCAGATACGGTTCGCAGATGCGAGTCATTAACAGCTACGGTGTTACGGAAGCGTGTATCGATTCTTGTTATTTTGAGACGACAACGCCACTTGCCAATCGTAGTCTGCCAATCGGGCAACCATTGCCCAATGTAAGAATGTACATTTTAAATGAACAGTTGGACATTCAGCCAATCGGACAATTAGGTGAACTGTATATTGGCGGTAGCGGAACGGGTAGAGGATACTTGAATCGCCCAGAAATGACGGCAGATAAGTTCGTCAAAGATCCTTTTGTACCAAATGGGCGCATGTACAGAACGGGCGATTTAGCAAAATGGCTGCCAGACGGAAATATCGAATATGCGGGCCGCATCGATCATCAAGTAAAAATACGCGGCAACCGAGTTGAGCTTGGAGAAATCGAGCATCAGCTGTTAAAAAATAAATCGCTGCAAGAAGCGATCGTTGTGGCTATAGATGATGACAATGAGCAGAAGGTACTGTGTGCCTACTTTGTAGCGGATGAACGACTATCAGCAGGAAAGCTGCGAGGCGAACTGTCTCAAGATCTTCCGGGATATATGATTCCGTCTTACTTTGTCCAGCTAGAGAGATTGCCGCTGACTCCGAATGGTAAGGTTGACCGCAAGTCGCTACCTATTCCTGATGGCAGCATGGATACAGGAAATGACTATGTTGCACCTCGCAATGAACGAGAAGCTCAGCTGGCCCAAATATGGCAAGAGGTGCTTCATATATCACCTATTGGCATACACGATAACTTTTTCGAAATTGGCGGACATTCTTTACGAGCTACGTCGTTGATCGCTAAAATTTCGAAGCAAATGAACAAAAATGTGTTGTTACGTGACATATTCCAGTATCCAACGATTGAACAGTTGGCTGACGTACTCGAACGCGTGCAACAGCAAGGGGAGACTGCGATTCCGATCGTTGCTGAGCGCGACACGTATTCCCTGTCTTCTGCACAAAAACGGTTATATTTGTTGAGTCAACTTGAAGGTGGAGAACTCAGCTACAATATGCCAGGCGTAATAACGGTTGAAGGTCCTTTGGATCGACAACGGGTCCATGACGCATTTGCGAAGCTGATCGCACGCCATGAAACGCTGCGCACGGAATTCGCGCTTGAGAACGGGGAGCCGATTCAACGTATACGGAGCGAGGTTGAATTTCGGGTAGAGTATGCACAAGTGCGCGCTGAAGAAGTCGAAGAGCGTATTCAGGACTTTGTGCGCGTATTCCATTTACACGAAGCACCGTTGATCCGGATCGGGCTGCTTGAACTCGCTCATGATCATCATCTGTTATTGTTTGACATGCATCACATCGTCTCGGACGGTATTTCGATCAACATTGTGATTCAGGAGTTTTCGCAGCTATATGGCGGTGAGGAAGTATTGCCTCTCCGTATTCAGTACAAAGATTACGCAGCTTGGCAGCAAGCAGGTATCGCTAGTGAACATATGCGTCAAAGTGAAGCTTATTGGCTGGATATGTTCCAAGGTGAATTGCCTGTGCTTGAAATGCCGATCGACTTTAGTCGGCCTACGACTCGGAGCTTTGCAGGCGATACGTATAGTTTTTCGCTAAGCCAGTTGCAAACGGAGGCTTTACAACAGCTTGCTCTGCAATCAGGTACGACTCTATACATCGTGTTACTAGCCGCATACACAACCCTACTACATAAATATACCGGCCAAGAAGATATCGTCGTCGGCACTCCTATTACGGGCAGGCAGCATACAGATTTGGAACCTATTATCGGCATGTTCGTCAATACGTTGGCCATCCGTCATCTGATCACGGGGGAGAAACCATTTGGTGATTACTTACACGAGGTGAAGGAGAAGGCACTGCAAGCATATGAGCATCAAGCGTATCCGTTAGAAGAGCTAGTTGAGAAGCTCCGCTTGCAGCGTGATGCTAGCCGCAATGCGTTGTTTGACACGGTATTCGTATTGCAAAATACAGAGCAAACGAACTTTGAAATTGACGGCTTGAGCTTTAAGCCTTATCCGAAGGAGCATCCCGTTTCCAAATTCGATTTAACGTTAGAAATCGTTGAACAACCAAACGGAATGGCGTGCAGACTGGAATATTGTACGGCTCTGTACACGCCAGAAACGATCCAACGGATAGCGGGACACTTTAGCCAGCTTATCGATGCAATCGTACACGACCCACAAGCTGCAATTGCCAGTCTCAATATGATGACGCTGACGGAGCAAGTGCAAATTTGTGACACTTTTAATGCTACGGCTGCGGAGTATTCACGAGAGAAGACCATTCATCAGTTGTTTGATGAGCAGGTGCAGCTCAATCCTAATCAAGTGGCCGTTGTATGTAACAAGAAGCAGCTCACTTATGAAGAGCTGAACGATAAAGCGAACCGACTTGCCCAGCATCTGCAAGCTGAAGGGGTGCAGGCGGATCAATGTATCGGATTACTCGTTGATCGTTCTTTGGAAATGGTTATCGGTATGCTAGCCATCTTGAAAGCTGGCGGAGCCTATGTACCAATCGATCCGAATTATCCTATCGAACGGATCAGCTATATGTTGGATGATAGCGGGGCAAAGATATTACTTGTCCAGCATGATTTGCAAGCAAGTATGGCGCACGTGTCTTATGCGGGTACAATCTTGAATTTGAATGCTGAAAATGAATATACATGCCATGAAACGAGTTCAAATCCGATCGCTAATCAGCTTGAACAGCAGTCGACACCAGCGTCTACGTTGATGTCCACATCAACCGTGAATCCATCCCACTTAGCCTATGTTATCTATACATCTGGAACGACAGGCAAACCAAAAGGCGTCATGGTGGAGCATCGTAATGTAGTCCGTCTCGTCAAAAATACGAATTATGTAGATTTGAATGAGCAGACGCGTATTTTACAAACAGGTTCGGTGGTGTTTGATGCTTCGACATTTGAAATATGGGGAGCGCTGTTAAATGGTGGACAACTCCATCTGGTGTCCAATGATGTGATTTTAGATGCTAATCGTTTGAAACAAGCGATTCATAACGATCACATTACGACGATGTGGCTAACGTCACCATTGTTCAATCAGCTGCTACAACAGGATCACAGTCTCTTTGGCCCATTACAAACACTGATCGTCGGTGGAGATGTGCTATCCGTGAACCACATTAATCGGGCATTAGAGCATCATCCATCGCTCACCATCGTGAATGGGTATGGACCGACAGAAAACACAACTTTTTCAACGACGTATTCGATTCATAGCGAACAGTCAGACGCAGTTCCGATTGGAGGACCTATTCATAACTCGACGGCTTACGTTGTCGACAAATGGATGGGCTTGCAGCCGATTGGAGTCTGGGGTGAGTTATGGGTAGGCGGAGATGGCGTAGCTCGAGGTTATTTAAACAATCCCGAACTGACGGCAGAGAAGTTCGTTGCTAGCTCCTTCCGACCAGAAGAGCGTTGCTATCGCACAGGCGATGTCGTGCGCTGGCGGCACGACGGCACGTTGGAATACAAGGGGCGAATCGATGAGCAAGTTAAAATTCGCGGTTATCGCATTGAGCTTACCGAAATTGAAGCTCAATTAACGAAGTTGCCCGCTGTGCAAGAAGCGACTGTTATCGCGCAAGAAAACGAAGCGGGACATAAGCATTTATGCGCTTATGTGGTAGCGACTCAAACGTTAACGGTCAGTGAACTTAGACACTATTTGTCACAAGAACTGCCTAACTACATGGTTCCTTCTTATTTTGTTCAGTTGGAGCAAATGCCGCTTACACCGAATGGCAAGGTTGACCGGAAGGCGCTGCCTGCCCCTGAAGGAGATGTGCCGATTGGAACGGATTATGCGGCTCCTCGTACAGAGGCGGAGCAAGCTTTAGTGTCCATTTGGCAGGATGTATTAGGTGTACAAAACGTAGGCATTCGCCACAATTTCTTTGAGCTTGGCGGGGATTCGATTAAAGCCATTCAAGTTTCATCGCGATTGTTTCAAGCGGGCTTTAAGCTAGAAATGAAAAATTTGTTCAAGTACCCAACGATTGAACAGTTAAGTGTACACGTCCAAGCCGTTATCGCGATTGCCGATCAAAGTGAAGTGATTGGAGAAGTGAAACTAACGCCAATTCAGCACTGGTTCTTCGCCCAATCATTTTCCGAGGCCCATCATTTTAATCAAGCGATCATGCTGTATCGAGCGCAGCGCTTTGATGAAGGGGCATTGCACAAAGTGATGAAGCGACTAGCGGAGCATCACGATGCGCTGCGTATCGTATTCAGCGATACAAGCAGCACGGGCAAGGGCAATACAGGTAGTGCTGTGGCTGGAGCTGACGAGGAAGCGGGGACTGGGAACGCTTGGAACGCTTGGAATCAACGTGTTGATGAAAGTGAGTTATACACCCTTGAGGTCGTTGATTTCAGTCATGAAAAAGACTGCAAGCAAGCAGTCGAAGCAAAAGCGACCGAGATTCAAAGGAGTATACATTTAAGTAAAGGGCCACTCGTAAAGCTAGGGCTGTTCCAATGCCCAGATGGTGATCATTTGTTAATCGCCATTCATCATTTAGTCATTGATGGCGTTTCTTGGAGAATATTGTTAGAAGATCTTTCTAATGGATATGAACAGGCTGTAAACGGTGATGAAATGGTGTTGCCAGCCAAAACAGATTCGTTCCAAGCGTGGGCGAAACAGTTGTATGCATATGCCAACAACGAGGGGCTTGAACGAGAATTTGATTATTGGAAGCAGATTGAGGAAGTACAACCTATTCCTCTGCCTAGAGATGCGGCTGCGGAACGCTCGCTCACAGGTACAAGCGAAACGATAACGGTCCAATGGACGGAGCAGGAGACGGACCAACTGTTAAGGCAGGCGAATCGCGCGTATAACACGGAAGTGAATGATTTGTTATTAGCTGCTTTAAGCAGAGCGCTGCATGCATGGGCTGACATCGACACCGTGCTGGTCAACTTGGAAGGGCATGGTAGAGAGTCGATTATTCCTGACATCGATATTACACGTACAGTTGGTTGGTTTACGAGCCAGTATCCGATCGTATTAGAGTCAGACGCAGAGCAGGATATGGCGTTAACGATTAAAGCGACCAAAGAGCGCTTACGTCAAATTCCGTACAAAGGCATCGGCTATGGACTGCTTAAGTATTTGTCCGATCTGCCAGCGCGGAATGGGTTGGTATTTAATGCAGCACCTGAAGTGAGTTTCAACTATTTAGGTCAGTTTGATCAAGATTTGCAGCAACACGCCATTCAAGTATCGCCATTTTCTACGGGTCAATCCGTAAGTGAGCATATGGCTAGCAGTTATGTGTTGGATATTAACGGACAAGTTACAGACGGACGCCTTTCGCTTACGATCAGCTACAACAGCAAGCACTATGTCAAGGAAACGATGGAGCGTTTGGCGAAGCTGCTCGATGAATGCTTGCAAGCGGTAATTGTACATTGTGTACAAAAACAGAAGCCAGAGCTGACACCAAGCGACGTCTCTTTAAAGGGGCTGACGGTGAATCAATTGGCACAGCTTGTTGAGCAAACCGAAGTGGTTGGCGAACTGGAGAACGTATATGTCTTAACGCCGATGCAAAAAGGCATGCTGTTCCACAGTTTGATTGATGCACGATCTGCTGCTTATTTTGAACAAGCTATGTTTGACCTGCGTGGTCAACTACATCTGGATAAGTTCGAAATGAGTCTGGCACTGCTAGCTGAAAGACATCAAATTTTTAGAACTAACTTTTATGGCGACTGGCAGGGGCAGCCGTTGCAAATTGTGTATCGGCACAAAAAGATTGGCTTCTATGTAGAGGATTTGCGCGAGTTAGCGGAGCAGGAGCAAGCGGAATACGTGGCAAGCTTTATTCAGCGGGATAAGGAACAAGGATTTAATTTGGCTGAGGATGCGTTGATGCGTGTGTCGATTTTGCGGATGGGTGAGGAAGACTACTGCTTTGTGTGGAGTTTCCATCACATTTTAATGGATGGTTGGTGCATGTCGCTAGTCACTCAAGAAGTGTTCAGTGGTTACTTTGCTTTAGTAGAGCAGCAACAGCCTAAGTTCGCTCCGGTAACCCCTTATAGTCACTATATTGAATGGTTAGATCGTCAAGCGGATGAAGATGCAGCTCGCTATTGGAGCGACTATTTGGCCGGATATGACCAGCAAACAACACTTTCCCAAACAGCTGTACAGCATACGGGACAGGCAGAGCAGGCTTTTGTTCTGGAGGAGTTGACGTGTACTTTTGATCCGTCCTTAACGGAGCAAATGCAACAGACTGCGAAACAGTATCAGGTGACGATTAATACGCTGATGCAAACGGCTTGGGGAGTTATGTTGCAAAAGTACTGTGGAAATAACGATGTCGTGTTTGGCAGTGTTGTCTCAGGCAGACCGTCGGAAATTTCGGGTGTCGAGACGATGATCGGGCTGTTCATTAATACGATTCCGGTTCGCGTTCGCAATGAGACGGATGAATCGTTCGCTACGGTGATGCAGAGAGTGCAGGAAGAGGCATTGGCATCGAATCGATATGACTATTATCCGCTCTATGAAATTCAGACGCTGACTGAACAAAAGCAGCAACTGATCGATCATATTATCGTGTTCGAAAACTACCCGGTAGGCGAACAAATCGAGCAATTGGGTGGCGGTGGTGCTGCTAGCTTTACGATTTCGAACGTAGAAGCGGCGGAACAAACGAACTATGCGTTGACTTTAATCGTCGTACCTGGTGAATCGATAAGCGTCTCGTTTGGGTACGATGCGCGAGTATACGATCAAGCGAGCATTGCACGCATTCAGAAGCAATTTGTACATGTGATGGAACAAATCGTGCGCAACCCGCTCGTTCCGTTCAATGAGCTGGAGCTGATCACGTCAGCAGAGAAAGAGCAGCTGCTGGATGTGTTCAACGGCACGGCAGCATCTTATTCGCGGGACAAGACGATGCACCAGCTGTTCGAAGAGCAGGTGGCGCGTACGCCGGACCGGATAGCGGTAGTCGGTGAGCGAGCAGGTGAGCCTGTGCAGTGGACGTATCGGGAGCTGAACGAACGGGCGAACGAAGTGGCTCGGGTACTGCAAGTTCGCGGCGTGGAGCGTGGCAGCTATGTCGGTGTGATGGCGGAGCGTTCACCGGAAATGGTCGCCGGAATTTGGGGCATTTTGAAGGCGGGCGGCTGCTTTGTGCCGATCGATCCGCAGTATCCGTTCGATCGGATTCAGTACATGATGAGCAACAGCGGCATTCGACTGCTTGTCACGGAAACGAAGCAGTTGGATCGTTTGCGAACGGAATTTAGAGATGTTGAGCTGCTTGATGTGTATGAGGTATTGCAGCAAGGGCAAGAGCAAGGATTTACTGTGGATGGCACTGTGAATGGCGCTGTGAATGATGCTGTGGATGGTGCGGCTGCGAAGGATTTGTCTACGGCAGCACGTTCGGCTCATGGTGCCGAAACAGCACGTCGTGCAGGAGCTTCGACAGAAGCGGCTGGATGGGTGTCGGTGGGCGAAGCGGATGATCCGTTGTATATCATTTATACGTCGGGAACGACTGGAACGCCGAAGGGTGTCATGTTGGAGCACCGCAACATGGTCAATTTGTTGGAGTTCCAATATCGGGATACGAATATTCCGTATGATCAGCACGTGATGCAGTATTTTACGAGTAGCTTCGATATGTGCTACTTGGAGCTGTTCTCGACGCTGGCAGCTGGCGGTAGTCTATACATCATTGATGAGGAAGCGAAGAAAGATGTTGCTTATCTCATGGCCTTTATCGAGCGTTGGCAGATTGATGTGGTGTTGCTGCCGACGGCGCTGACGAAGTTCTTATTTATGGAGGACGGGTTGGCTGAACGCTTCCCGACGTGTGTGCAGCATATTATCACGGCAGGGGAGCAACTGGTCATACCGGAGGCGCTGGCGAGTTTCTTACGCCACAATCAAGTTCACTTGCACAATCACTATGGCCCGTCGGAGACGCATGTTGCGACGACGTTGACGATTGCGCCGAATGAGGTACAAGTTGGCGTGCCTACGATCGGCCGCCCGATTGCGAACACGACGATTCATATCTTGTCGGATCGAGGGCATGTACAGCCGATTGGCGTAGTTGGGGAGCTGTACATTGCAGGGGATTGTGTAGGTCGCGGCTATGTGGGTCGAGATGATTTGACGGCGGAGAAATTCGGCGTGAATCCGTTCCGACCGAGCGAAAGATGTTATCGTACGGGCGATTTAGCTAAATGGTTACCGGATGGAACGATTGAATATTTGGGTCGAATCGATCATCAGGTGAAAATACGCGGCTATCGCATCGAGATTGGCGAAATCGAAGCGAGCCTGCTGAATGTGGCAGCGGTGAAGGAAACGATTGTCGTTGCTCGGGATGACGAGAACGGTCAGAAATATTTGTGCGCGTACTTTGTAGCGGACAGCCGAAGTGAAGCTGCGGCGACTGTGAGCGGGCTTGCGGGGTCTGGCGAAAGGTCCGGTGAAGGGTCTGGCGAAGAGTCCGGCGAGGGCTCTCGCGAAGTGCTTGGCGAAGTGCGTGGTGAGGGTTCAAGCGCAGGGCTTAGCGTGAATGAGCTGCGAGCTGCGCTGGCCAAGGAAGTGCCAAGCTATATGATCCCGTCCTACTTCGTACAGCTGGAACAGATGCCGCTTACGCCGAACGGCAAAATAGACCGTAAGGCTTTGCCTGCTCCAGAAGGAAGCATACAGACAGGCACTGCCTATGTGGCACCTCGCAGTGAGGTGGAAATGCAGTTGGCGCACATTTGGCAAGAGGTACTTGGTATATCGAACATCGGAGTCCAAGATAACTTTTTTGAAATAGGTGGACACTCCTTAAAAGCAGTTCGATTGGTGACGGCGATTAAGCAGCGATTAAACCGAACAGTGCCGCTGTATGACGTATTCAAGTTTGTAACGATTGAGCAGCTGGCCCAGTTGATCAGCACGATGGAGCAGGAGGATGATCACTCGATTCCAATCGTGGAACCTAGAGATTTCTATCCGGTGTCCTCTGCACAGAAGCGGCTGTACATTTTAAGCCAAGTGAATGGTGGAGAACTGAGCTACAACATGCCTGGCGTGATGTGGCTAGAGGGTGCCCTCGATCAGGAGCGGTTAGAACAATCGTTCCGCCAGCTCATTGTGCGTCATGAAACGCTGCGAACGCAATTCGATATGGTAGAAGGCGAAATTGTGCAGCGAGTTCAGAATGATGTGAGCTTTGCCATGGAGATGATGAAGGCACAAGATGGCGAGGAAGCCGAACTCGTTCGCCGCTTTATTCGTCCGTTCGACCTTGAGCAGGCACCACTGCTGCGTGTTGGATTAATAGAGCTTGGGCCTGAACGATTTATTTTACTGTTTGACATTCACCACATCGTTTCTGACGGTGTATCCTCGAACAATTTAGTACAAGAGGTTATGCACCTATATAGTGGGAATGCAAGCTTATCGCTGCAACCGCTGCGCATTCAATACAAAGACTTTGCCGTCTGGGAGCGGCAACGCATGCAAAGCGAAGCCTATAAGCAGCAAGAGCAGTTCTGGCTGCAACAATTTGCGGGCGAACTGCCTGTGCTGAATTTACGGCTAGCCTATCCAAGACCTGATGTGCGCAGCTATGAAGGGGCAGAGCATATCTTTCCTATTGAGTCTGCTGTAGCCGATCAGTTGAAGCGCCTAGCGGAGAGACACGGATGTACGCTGTATATGGTGATGCTGGCTGCCTATACCGTTCTGCTCTCCAAACATAGCAACCAGGAAGATATCATTGTCGGAACTCCAGTTGCGGGTAGATTGTCCGCCGAGCTGGAGCCGCTGATTGGGATGTTTGTAAATACGGTAGTGCTGCGCAACTATCCGAGCAACGTCAAGACGTTCAGCGATTATGTGCTGGAAGTTAAAGACAGAACGTTGCAGGCGTTTCAACATCAAGAGTACTCATTTGATGAGTTGGTCGAAAAATTGAACGTGACGCGTGATTTAAGCCGTAATCCGTTATTTGATGTCGCGTTTACGTTGGACAATATAGAGCAGAAGCAACTTGAACTCGAATCGCTAGCCATAAGTCCTTATATTCATGATGAATACGTAGCTAAGTTTGATTTGACCTTATCTATCAGTGTTTATGAGGATGAGCTTCGTGGGTCATGGGAATATTGCAAAAAACTGTTTAGCCCGCATGTTATAGAGCAGTTTGCGGCTGATTACGTAACGATGTTAAATGAGATCGTGCAACACCCTACCATTCTACTCGATGATTTGTTACGTAAAGAGGAAGAAGAAGTAGAGGAGCTTGTATTCGACACGCTTGATTTTAATTTTTAAATGCGATAAATAGATTGGTCGTTGCGGGTGTATGTATGAATGTAATGACAGCATACACCCGCAAAATAACTTCATTCCTTTATGAAAAAGATGTAGCTTCTAAGAAAGAGGAGAGATTAGACATGGCAGATATTTTTGAGCAAGAACTGGAATTTTGGAAAAGTAAGTTTGACTCTGAGGATCGTCTTACAACTCTCCCTTATCAAAAAACGGCTGTAAATAAAGGCGATAGAAGCAACATTCGCTCTTTTAATCGTTCGCTGCAACCGGACGTTGCCCAAAAAATGCAGTTGATCGCTGGCGGATCGCCGGCAGCGGCCTTTTTGATGCTGTTAACCGGAGCTGCGATGCTGCTACACAAATATACACGAGAAGAAAACATTGTAGTTGCTGTTCCAACTATCCGGTCTGCAAAAGTGGAGTCGCCTCTTGCGCACAATGTGCTATTTTTGAAAAATAGTGTTCATTCAGAGCACACCTTCAAATCGCTGCTGCACCAAATGAAAGGATCATTTAGTGAGGCGATTGAGCACCAGAGTGTTCCTTTTTGGCATTTAACGGACGACCTGAATGCGCAAGTAGACGTGAATGGATCGCCTATCATTAACACGATTATTGCGTCGAAACAAATTCATCGTCTAGAATTTCGTGAACAGGTGACGTCAGACGTTACCCTTTGTTTTGATGTGAGTCAAGAAGCGATCCACATGGACATTCAATATAACGAAGCCCTCTTCAGTGAAGATTTCATTCGACAGTTTACGAACCATCTGAATCATCTGCTCGCAGTCGTATTGTTTCAGCCAGAACTTGAGCTTGCGCAAGTCAGCCTCTTATCAGCTGATGAACAGGCGCAAATTGTAATAGACTTCAATGCGACTGCAGTTGACTACCCGCATACCACAACGATCCATCGCTTATTTGAAGAGCAAGTGGAGCGAGCTCCGGAGCAAGTGGCAGTTGTGTTTGAACATACTCAGTTGACCTATCGTGAACTGAATCAACGTGCCAACCAGCTTGCCCGCACGTTGCAAGCAGAAGGAGTTAAGCAGGATGCGCTGGTAGGTATTATGGTGGAGCGGTCATTGGAAATGATCGTGGCCATTTTTGGGGTGTTAAAGGCTGGTGGAGCGTATGTGCCTATCGATCCTGATTATCCTGAGGAGCGTGTCCGCTATATTTTGCAGGACTCGGCAGCACAATGGCTGCTTACTAAACATCATTTGCGTCAGCGTTTACAGGGCCAGAGTGAGCATCAGAGCCAGAATCAGAGTCAGGATCAAGGGACAGAAGCCATTTTTACGGGCACATACATCGATCTAGATGATCCTGAAGCGTACCACGAAGATGATTCCAATTTGGAGCATTCGGGAGGCCCTGACGATTTAGCTTACGTGATTTATACGTCAGGAACGACAGGTAAGCCTAAGGGCGTTATGCTCGAGCATCACGGTTTGTGCAATCTCAAACCGTATTTTGACCAAACGGTTCAACTCAGCGGAGACGATAACGTCGTGCAGTTCGCAAGCTTATCATTCGATCCTTCATGCTTGGAAATATTCAGCACGTTTCTGTGCGGTGCTACGCTGTATGTCCCTACAACGACGGTTGCGATGGATAATCAGTTGTTTGAACAGTATATGGCTACGTGCGGCATTACGATGGCAGTACTGCCGCCAACATATGCTATCTATCTTGAGCCTGCCAATGTGCCAAGTTTGAGGGCGTTGATTACTGGTGGCTCCGCAGCTTCTGCTGAGCTGGTGCACAAATGGTCAAGCCAGCTCAACTATTACAATGGTTATGGCCCAACAGAAAATTCAATCATGTCAACGGTGTGGGATGCATCCTCAGAGCCAGTTACTGATGGGAAAATTCCGATCGGGCGACCGATGATCAACCACCATGTTTACGTGGTCGATACGTATAATCACCTACTCCCTGTGGGCGTCGTAGGGGAGCTGTGTGTTGCTGGTGCAGGTCTAGCACGGGGCTATCTCAATCGTCCAGAGTTAACAGCAGAAAAGTTTGTGGACAATCCGTTTGTGGCGGGTAGCAAAATGTACCGTACGGGCGATTTGGCACGATGGATGCCAGATGGAAATATCGAATATTTAGGTCGAATTGATGACCAAGTTAAAATTCGAGGGTATCGGATTGAGCTTGGAGAAGTACAGGCACAGATTGAAAAAATAGTAAGCGTTCATGAAGCGATCGTGGTTGTTAGCGAAGATAAGGCTGGCGAAAAATCATTGTGCGCATACTTTGTGGCAGGTGAACAGTTGTCTGGTAGCGAGCTGCGAACGATTCTGTCTCAGGAGCTGCCATCCTATATGATCCCATCCTATTTTGTGCAGCTGGAGCAGATGCCGCTTACTTCTAACGGTAAGGTTGACCAAAAAGCATTGCCTGCTCCACAAGCAGTTGTCCAAACCGATACGGAATATGTAGCTGCTCGTACACCGGTTGAAGCACAACTGGTTCACATCTGGGAACAGGTACTTAGTGTCCCGAACGTTGGCGTGAGAGACAACTTCTTTGATTTAGGTGGTCATTCGTTAAGGGCGACGACGCTTGCTGCGAGCATACACAAGGAAATGAAAAAGAAAATTCGGCTGCGGCAAATTTATGAGCATCCGACGGTCGAGCAGTTGGCTCTGCTCATTGATGAAATAGAACAGCAGTCGTTTGTATCGATTCCAGTGGCAGATGAGAGAGAGTATTATCCGCTATCTTCGGCCCAAAAGCGGATGTATATTTTAAGTCAGCTGGAAGGCGGCGAGCTGAGTTATAATATGCCGATTGTAACCATAGTTGAGGGTGCGCTGGATCGCGAGCGTGTCGAACAATCTTTCCGACAACTCATTACACGTCATGAGACGCTTCGCACGGGGTTTGATCTCGTTGAAGGAGAGCCTGTACAGCGAATTTACGAAAATGTTGCATTCGAACTGGGCTATTGGCAAGCGGATATAACGGAAGCGGATGAAGTCGTTCGCCAATTCGTGCAGCCGTTTGATCTAAGGCAGGCACCACTACTGCGTATGGGACTGATTGCATGTGAAGCAGAAACGCATATCTTGATGCTTGATATGCATCACATCATCTCGGACGGCGTATCCATGGATATTTTGCTGGAAGAATTCGTGCGCCTCTATGAAGGAGAATCACTATCGCCATTGCAAATCCAGTACAAAGATTATGCGGTCTGGCAGCAAGCATCCATTCATGGCGAGCAATTGAAACAACAAGAAGCGTACTGGCTTCATGTATTTGATGGGGAGTTACCAGTCCTTCATTTGCCTACGGATTACACAAGACCTGCTATCCAGAGCTTTGAGGGCAGAACTTACCCGTTTGCACTTGGCAAGCAGAGAAGTGAAGGTCTAAAGCAGCTTGCGGCGGAAACAGGTTCGACCCTATACATGGTCTTGTTGGCAGCGTATTCTACTTTGCTGCACAAATATTCAGGCCAAACGGATTTGATTGTAGGAACGCCGATTGCGGGCCGACCACATGCCGATATGGAATCGATGATCGGAATGTTTGTGAACACGTTGGCGTTACGCCATTATCCGTCCGGCGAAAAAACATTTTACGACTTTTTACAAGAAGTCAAAGAAGACAGTTTTAAAGCATTCGAGCAGCAGGATTATCCGTTGGAAGTGCTTATTGAGAAGCTGAATCTAAAAAGGGATATGAGCCGCAGTGCGTTATTTGACACCATGTTTGCGTTGCAAACGGTCAAGCGGAATACGCAGCCTGTAAACGGTTTGGGCTTAAAGCCTTATCCAAATGAGCTGAAAGTGGCCAAATTTGATTTGACCCTCGATGTGTTCGATGAAGCGGAAGATTTGTTGTGCAACCTAGAGTATAGTGTTAGCTTGTTTGCACACGAGACGATAGAACGAATGGCAAGCCATTTTATACAGTTAGTTGACATCATCGTAACGAACCCTCACACAACACTCTCTGCTTGCGAACTGGTGTCCTCAGCAGAGAAATATGAACTAACCGTACAATTTAACGACACAGCAAGAGATTACCCGCGCGATAAAACGATTCATCAACTATTCGAGGAACAGGTAGAGCGTACGCCTAACCGTGTGGCCGTTGTGTTTGAACATCAGCAGTTGACCTATCGGGAATTAAATGAGAAATCGAACCAGCTTGCACGCACATTAAGAAACTCAGGGGTACAAGCCGATCAATTGGTAGCTATCGTAGCTGATCGCTCGATCGATATGTTTGTGGGCATTTTCGGCATATTAAAGGCCGGAGGCGCTTATGTACCGATCGATCCTGAATTTCCGGAAGAGCGTATACGTTATATGCTTCAAGACTCTGATGCAAAGCTGGTCGTATTACAGCGTCATTTACAGCAACACATTATGTCTGCTGGCTATATAGGCAAGCTTGTCTTGCTGGAAGATGAGCAGTCTTATCACGAAGATAGCTCTAACTTAGTGTCTATTACTGAGCCGCATCATTTGCACTATGTACTGTACACGTCAGGTACAACAGGTCAGCCCAAAGGCGTCATGATTGAACATCGAACTGCCGTAAGCACGATGACTTGGTACTACAATCAACATTTGTCAACGATTAACCCGCAAATATTGATGACGACATCGTATACATTTGACCCGAGTGTGGAGCAGGTATTCAGTACCTTATTGCATGGCATTACCGTACACGCCATCGCTAAAGAAACGTTACTAAATATGCACGAGGTTGCGCAATATTTGGCGAAACACCAAATTAACATTATAGATACAACACCGTCACTCATTCAGCAGTTGCTGGCTGATCGAGATAAGATACCTGGTTTAAATATCATCATTAGCGGTGGGGAACGGCTTGAGGATGCATTGAAAAATAAAATCATTGCAAAAGGATACGTCGTATACAATTCTTACGGTCCTACTGAAGCGACGATTGATGCTCTACTTAGTAAGTGTGAAGCAGATGCAAAAGTTACTTTAGGGAAGCCAATTCCGAACACAAGCATTTATATTTTGGACCCTTATCTTCAAGTGCAGCCGATTGGCGTCGTCGGTGAAATGTATATTGCAGGAGAGCGGTTAGCCAGAGGCTACTTAAACCGTCCTGATCTGACGGTAGAAAAGTTTGTGGACAACGTGTTCGTATCTGGGGAGCGAATGTATCGAACAGGTGACTTAGGAAAATGGCTACCTAACGGGGAAATTGAATTTATCGGACGGATCGATGATCAGGTCAAAATTCGCGGCTATCGTATTGAACTTGGCGAAATAGAGGCTAAGCTTGCCGAGATTCCGTCCATAACGGAAGCGGTCGTCGTTACGCGAGAAGACGAGCATGGACAAAAAACGCTATGCGCGTATTACGTGACTGAGGAAGCAGGTGCATTGACAGTAGCGCAATTAAGGAGCGTACTGTCACAAGAGCTGCCATCCTATATGATTCCGTCGTACTTTGTACCTTTAGAGCGGTTACCGCGCACCTCAATCGGCAAAATTAACCGCAAAGCACTGCCAGAACCAGCGGCAGACGTACATTCGGGAGCGGAGTACGTAGCGCCGCGTACCGAAATGGAAATTTTGTTAGTGTCGATTTGGAACGAAGTATTGGGAGCGAGCTCGGTTGGTCTCTTGGATAATTTCTTTGAGCTAGGCGGGGACTCGATTAAATCGATTCAAGTTTCTTCAAGGCTGTTCCAAGCGGGCTATAAATTAGAAATGAAAGATTTGTTCCAACATCCGACCGTGGCGGAATTGAGCGGACGTATTGTACCGTTGGGCACGATAGCCGATCAAGGTGAAGTGAATGGGGCGGTGCGGTTAACGCCAATTCAGCAGTGGTTCTTTGAACAGCAATTTAGTGAGCAGCATCACTATAATCAGGCAGTCATGCTGTATCAAAGACAAGGCTTTAATGAAGCTGCATTGCATAAAGTGTTTGAACAACTTGTGTTGCACCATGATGCGCTACGCCTCGTATTCCGTCAACAAGAGAATGGGATTGAAGCATGGAATCGGGGAGCGGATGAGGGCGAGTTATTCAGCATTGAAGTTGTCAATTTGTTTGATGCAGCAGATGATTCCACCGTTGCGCAAGCGATTGAAGCCAAGGCGACTGAAATCCAGAGCAGTTTTCAGTTAAGTGAAGGGCCACTAGTTAAGCTAGGGCTGTTCCGCTGTGCAGGCGGCGATCATTTGCTGATTGCGATTCATCATTTAGTCATTGATGGCGTTTCCTGGCGCATTTTGTTTGAAGACATTGCATCTGCGTATGAACAGGCCGAGTTAGGACAACCAATCCGGTTGCCGCTAAAGACGGATTCCTTCCAAGCATGGGCGGAACAGCTTTCCTCCTATGCGACTAGCGAAGATCGGGAAGCAGAGCATGCTTATTGGCAGCAGGTCGAGCAGTCCGTGCAAACGATACCGACTGCTTTGCGGTTGCTGCCTAAAGATTTTGTGCAGGACAAGCCGCTAAGACAAGATACGGAACTTGTCAGCACGAAGTGCTCACAAGTCGAAACGGAGCAACTGCTGAAGCATGCGCACCGTGCGTATACGACAGATACGAACGATTTACTGCTTACAGCAGTCGGCATGGCCGTACAGCAATGGGCAGGGTTGGAACATGTGCTGGTGAATCTGGAGGGACATGGCCGGGAGGCGATTATGTCTGACATCGACATCACGCGCACTGTCGGCTGGTTTACGAGCCAATTCCCCGTCGTGCTAGGTATCAGTGCTGATCTAGAGGTCGCACAGCACATTAGAAATGTAAAAGAAAGTTTACGTCAAATTCCGCATAAAGGAATTGGCTACGGCATTTTGCGATATTTGTCCAACGCCAATCATGGCTCTTATGTGGAGCCTGAAATAAGCTTTAACTACCTTGGGCAATTTGATCAGGATTTGTCTAATAACGACATGCAGTTATCCTATTTTTCAAGTGGGAAAGAGGTAGGTGCAAGTGCTGCCCGAGATAGTGTACTTGATATAACAGCCATGATCCATGATGGTACGTTGGAGTTGTCCGTTGGTTACAGTGGTAAGCAGTATCGCCGGGAAACGATGGAGCGGCTAATCGCACTACTGAGATCGAGCTTACAGCAAGTAGTCGCACATTGTATGGCACAAGAACACACGGTCTTAACTCCAAGCGATGTATTGTTAAAGGGCTTGACGACGGAGCAATTAGATACACTTATTGCGCAGACAAGTCATATTGGGGATCTGGAAAATGTATACGCCTTAACCCCTATGCAAAAAGGGATGTTGTTCCATAGCTTGATCGATGCGGATTCAGGTGCTTATTTTGAACAAATGACCTTTGATCTGCAAGGAAGCTTTAATTTGGAGCTATTTAAACAGAGCTTCAGAGAACTTATCGAGCGCCATCAAATTTTTAGAACGAATTTTTATAGTGACTGGCAAGGACAGCCTTTACAGATCGTGTACCGAAGCAAGGAGATTGAGTTCATTGTAGAAGATTTACGCGGTTTGAGAGCGACCGCAGTGGCGGGCGACAAGTTGGAACTAGTGAGTGACACCGAACATGATGACTATATGACTTCCTATCTTGCTGACTATGCACGCAGGGATAAGGAAAAAGGTTTCAATTTGGCTGAAGACACGCTTATGCGTTTGACCATATTGCGTACAGCTGAGCAAGCGCACCATTTAATCTGGAGTAATCATCATATTATGATGGACGGTTGGTGTATGTCGCTGGTGACGCAAGAAGTGTTTGCAGTCTACTATGCTTTATTAGAGCAAAAAACGCCAAAGCTGCCTCCGGTAACCCCATATAGCGAATACATTAAATGGCTGGAACAGCAGGATGATCACGCAGCGGCCCGCTATTGGAGTCATTATTTAGCAGACTATGAGCAGAACGCGGTACTTCCGCAGGGGCAACTGCAAGGCAAAGAGCAGAATGTAAAATATGACGCAGAGGCCTTGACGTTTGAGCTGAGCAAGTCATTGACTGACCAGATGCAGCAGACAGCGAAGCAGTATCAAGTGACGATAAATTCACTGCTGCAAACGGCATGGGGCGCTATTTTGCAAAAATACAACGGTTCACAAGATGTTGTGTTTGGCGGTGTCGTGTCAGGTAGGCCGTCGGACATTCCAGATGTGGAGAATATGATTGGCTTATTTATTAATACGATTCCGATTCGTATTCGTAATGAAGTAGACGAACCGTTTGCTGAAGTGATGAAAAAGGTGCAAACGCAGGCAGTGGCATCGAGTGAGTATGATTTTTACCCCTTGTATGAGACTCAGATGCTTACCACACAGAAGCAGCAGTTGATCGATCATATTATAGTATTTGAAAATTACCCAATCGCTGAGCAGGTCGAGCAATTAAGCCGAGGTGAGGAAGCTAGTTTTTGCGTTAGCAATGTTGCAGCGGTGGAGCAGACAAGCTTTAACTTTAATTTAATTATCGCACCAGGGGAACAAATTACGGTGTGCTTTAGATACAATGCTCATGTTTTTGATGTAGCGTTCATGGAACGGATTCAGGGACAGTTTGTTCATATTATTGAGCAAATCGTGGGTAACCCACTCATTCCGTTCAATGAGTTGGAGCTGGTCACGTCAGCAGAGAAAGAGCAACTGCTGGATGTGTTCAACGGCACGGCAGCAACCTATTCGCGGGACAAGACGATGCACCAGCTGTTCGAAGAGCAGGTGGCGCGTACGCCGGACCGGATTGCGGTAGTCGGTGAGCGAGCAGGGGAGCCTGTGCAATGGACGTATCGGGAGCTGAACGAACGGGCGAACGAAGTGGCCCGGGAATTGCAAGTTCGCGGCGTGGAGCGTGGCAGCTTTGTCGGTGTGATGGCGGAGCGTTCACCGGAAATGGTCGCCGGAATTTGGGGTATTTTGAAGGTGGGCGGCTGCTTTGTGCCGATTGATCCACAGTATCCGTTCGATCGGATTCAGTACATGATGAGCAACAGCGGCATTCGACTGCTTGTCACGGAAACGAAGCAGTTGGATCGTTTGCGAACGGAATTTAGCGATGTTGAGTTACTTGATGTGTATGAGGTGTTGCAGCAAGGACAGGGGCAAGAGCAAGGAATTACTGTGGAAGGCACCGGGAATGGCACCGTGAATGATGCTGTGGATGGTGCGGCTGCGAAGGATTTGTCTACGGCAGCGCGTTCGGATCATGGTGCCGAAACAGCACGTCGTGCAGGAGCTTTGACAGAAGCGGCTGGATGGGTGTCGGTCGGCGAAGCGGATGATCCGTTGTATATCATTTATACATCAGGAACGACTGGAACGCCGAAGGGTGTAATGTTGGAGCACCGCAACATGGTCAATTTGTTGGAGTTCCAATATCGGGATACGAATATTCCGTATGACCAGCACGTGATGCAGTATTTTACGAGCAGCTTCGATATGTGCTACTTGGAACTGTTCTCGACGCTGGCAGCTGGCGGTAGTTTATACATCATTGATGAGGAAGCGAAGAAAGATGTGGCTTATCTCATGGCCTTTATCGAGCGTTGGCAGATTGATGTGGTGTTGCTGCCGACGGCGCTGACGAAGTTCTTATTTATGGAGGACGGGTTGGCTGAACGCTTCCCGACGTGTGTGCAGCATATGATCACGGCAGGGGAGCAACTGGTCATACCGGAGGCGCTGGCGAGTTTCTTACGCCACAATCAAGTTCACTTGCACAATCATTATGGCCCGTCGGAGACGCATGTTGCGACGACGTTGACGATTGCGCCAAACGAGGTACAAGTTGGCGTGCCTACGATCGGCCGCCCGATTGCGAATACGACGATTCATATTTTATCGGATCGAGGGCATGTACAGCCGATCGGCGTAGTTGGGGAGCTGTACATTGCAGGGGATTGTGTGGGTCGTGGCTATGTGGGTCGAAATGATTTGACGGCGGAGAAATTCGGCGTGAATCCGTTCCGACCGAGCGAAAGATGTTATCGTACGGGGGATTTAGCTAAATGGTTGCCGGATGGAACGATTGAATATTTGGGTCGAATCGATCATCAGGTGAAAATACGCGGATATCGCATCGAGATTGGCGAAATCGAAGCGAGCCTGCTGAATGTGGCAGCGGTGAAGGAAACGATTGTCGTTGCTCGGGATGACGAGAACGGTCAGAAATATTTGTGCGCGTACTTTGTAGCGGACAGCCGAAGTGAAGCTGCGGCGACCGCGAGCGGGCTTGCAGGGTCTGGCGAAGAGTCCGGCGGAGTGCTAGGCGAAGTGCCAAGCGCAGGACTTAGCGTGAATGAGCTGCGAGCTGCGCTGGCCAAGGAAGTGCCAAGCTATATGATCCCGTCCTACTTCGTACAGCTGGAACAGATGCCGCTTACGCCGAACGGCAAAATAGACCGTAAGGCTTTGCCTGCTCCAGAAGGAAGCATACAGACAGGCACCGTCTATGTGGCACCTCGCAGTGAGGTGGAAATTAAGCTGGCGCACATTTGGCAAGAGGTGCTTGGTGTACCGAACATCGGGGTTCAGGATAACTTTTTTGAAATAGGTGGGCACTCCTTAAAAGCGACGACGCTAGTGTCCAACATTCACAGGCAGTTGGATTGGAACATGCCGATTCGAGACGTATTCCAGTATCCAACGATTGAGCAGATGGCACAACTGTATGCGCATAAAGGAGTAGATGTGCATACGACCATTCCGGTTGCAGAAGCGAGAGCGTACTATCCCGTTTCGTCTGCGCAGAAGCGAATTTATATTTTGAGTCAGCTTGAGGGTGGGGAAATAAGCTACAATATGCCGGGCATCTACACGGTTCAAGGGCCGTTGGAGCGTAATCGAATCGAGCAGGCTGTGCAAAAGCTGATTGAACGCCATGAGTCGTTGCGTACCGGATTTGAAATCGCCAACGAGCAGTTAGTGCAGCGCATTTATGATGAGGTTTCATTTGAGGTTCAGTATTGGCACCTCGAAGCTAGCGCAGATGGGCAACAGGATGATGGGCAAATCGCAGAAGTAGAGGCAGAGGCAAATAAGCTTGCCCGACAATTTGTACGCAAATTTGATCTCAAGCAGGCGCCATTGCTTCGAATCGGAATTATTGAGCTTGAGCCTACCCGCCATTTACTGTTGTTCGACATGCACCATATTATTTCAGACGGCGCATCTATGAGCGTGTTCGTACAAGAATTTGTTCAAATATATGAAGGAATGCAATTAAGTCCATTACGTATTCAATACAAAGATTATGCGGTATGGCAGCAAGAAAGCTATACGCAGCGTGAAAGGGATGACCAGCAGGAAGCGTATTGGTTGGATGTGTTTAAAGGCGAGCTGCCTGTGCTTGACATGCCGACCGATTATGCAAGACCAGCTGTCAAGAATTTTGCGGGTGATACGTTTACCTTTACGCTCGACCTACAAAAAAGCGCTGCGCTCAAACAATTGGCGGCACAGACAGGTTCAACCTTATACATGGTGCTGCTCGCTATGTATACAACGTTGCTGCATAAATATACGGGGCAAGAAGATGTTATTGTAGGCGCACCTATTGCGGGAAGGTCGCACGCAGACTTGGAGCCGATTATCGGGATGTTCGTCAATACGCTAGCGCTGCGAAATTATCCAGCAGGAGAAAAGACGTTCCTTCAATACTTGCAAGAGGTTAAGGAAAATGCGCTTAACGCGTACGAGCATCAAGACTATGCGCTGGAACAATTAATTGAGAAGCTCGATCTGACACGGGATATGAGCCGTAACGCCTTGTTCGACACGGTGTTCGTCCTCCAAAATACGAGCTCACACGAGCTGCAAATGGAAGGCTTAAGTTTAAAGCCTTATCCAAGTGAATCGTCGGTTGCGAAGTTTGACCTCACGCTAGAAGCGAGTGAGGATGAGATGGGTATCATATTCAACTTGGAATATGGAACAATGCTGTACAAACGAGCGACCATTGAGCGGATGGCGGGTCACTTTGTACAACTTATCGACTGCGTGGTGAACGATCCACAGCAGCCATTGTCTTCTATTGAGCTGGTAACGCCAGCAGAGAAAGAGCAGTTACTAGACGTGTTCAACGGAACAGAAGCAGACTATCCGCGGGACAAAACGATTCATCAGTTGTTTGAAGATCAGGTGAAGCGTCATCCCGAACAAGTGGCGGTCGTGTTTGAGCAGACACAGTTAACGTATAGGGAATTGAACGAACGAGCTAATCAGCTTGCTCGCACGTTAAGAGCGGAAGGAGTAAAGGCTGATCAATTAGTAGCCATACTCGTGGAGCGCTCGCTTGAAATGGTCATCGGTATATTTGGTATTTTAAAGGCGGGCGGTGCATATGTACCGATTGATCCGACGTATCCAGAGGATCGGGTCCGCTACATCTTGGATGATTCGGGCGTGCAATTGCTGCTCACACAGTCTCATTTGGCAGCAACGATATCCTTTACAGGTAAGCTTATTGATTTGGATGATGCTAGCGTATATGACGCTGATAGCTCAGAGTTGAGCCCACAAGGATGCGCAGGGCCTGACGATTTAGCGTATGTCATTTATACTTCAGGAACGACTGGTAAGCCAAAAGGGGTTATGGTGGAGCATCGCGGTTTGAGCAATTTAAGCATCTGTTTTGCCCAGTCGTTGAAAATGGACGTTCACCATAAAGTAGTCCAATTCGCGAGCTTATCGTTTGATGCGGCTTGCTGGGAAATGTACAGCGCATTAATGTGCGGCGCGACCCTGTATGTGCCTACCGTTTCGACGGTGATGGATTATCGCTTGCTTGAAAAATATATCGCTGAGAACCAGATCACAGCTGGCGTATTACCGCCATCGTATGCTATTTATTTGGAGCCTGATCATATTCCGAGCTTTACGACGCTCGTTACGGCGGGTTCAGCCGCTACTAGCGACCTCGTTCGTAAATGGAAAGACAAGGTGCGTTATTTCAATGCATACGGGCCGACGGAAAACTCCATTGCGACGACCATGTGGTCTGTGGAGTCAGATCCGACCGTGGCCGACCAAGTTTCGATTGGCCGACCGCTGCCTAACCATCGCGTGTACATTGTGAACGCCTCCAATCAGCTTCTGCCAATTGGGGTAGCGGGAGAGCTTTGTGTAGCAGGTGAGGGAGTGGCAAGAGGTTACTTGAATCGTCCTGAAATGACAGCAGAGAAGTTCGTAGATAACCCGTTTAAGGCAGGAGAACGGATGTATCGCACGGGGGATTTAGTCAAATGGCTACCAGACGGGCAAATTGAGTATATAGGCCGCATCGATAATCAAGTCAAGATTCGCGGTTATCGGATTGAGCTTGGAGAAGTGGAAGCACAGCTCTCGAAAGTGGAGTCTGTTCTCGAATCGCTCGTCGTGGCTATTGACGATGAGCAAGGACAGAAATCGTTGTGCGCCTATTTCGTCGCTGAACAGCAGTTGACGATGGGGACGCTGCGAGCTGAACTGACCCAAACGCTACCTAGCTATATGATCCCGTCCTACTTTATTCAATTGAAGCAAATGCCGCTCACCTCGAACGGCAAAATCGATAAAAAAGCCTTGCCGGAGCCAGAATACAACTTCCGAACGAATACCGAATATGTAGCTCCTCGCACACAAATGGAAGTTCATATGGCTCAAATATGGCAGGACGTACTCGGTATTTCGAACGTCGGAGTGAAGCACAATTTCTTTGATCTCGGTGGAAACTCGATCAAAGTTCTGGAATTGGTCAGTAAGCTGCAAAAAGAGCTAGCGGTCGAGGTACCTCTTCGTACGGTATTTGAGGCACCTACGTTAGAGGAGCTATCTTATGAGCTTACAGCATTCATGATGGATCGAAGCCAAGGTGTCGTTAATCCATTCATTAAATTTAATGAGCATGGCCCGGTTAATGTGTTCTGTTTCCCGCCAGCAATGGGCTATGGGATTGCGTTTGCCGAGATGGCGATATTGCTTGAGCATCATTGTGTGCTATACAGTACCGACTTTTTGGATGATTGTGCCGACTATGAGCAGATGCTGGAGCAATACGTGGATTCCATCATAAGTATTCAGCCGCAAGGGCCTTATATGCTGATGGGCTATTCCGCTGGTGGTAATTTGGCGTTTGAAGTGGCAAAAGCGATGGAACAGCGCGGACTTGTCGTATCGAATATCGTCATGATTGATTCGATACGAATGGATGAAACGATACAGCATGAAGAGTTGGACATGGACAGCATTATCGTCGAGTTCATTAAAGAGCTGTTCGGTGAGTATACGCCAGACAAGCAGGAACTTGCTGAAAGATACAAGCGTAAAGTGTTTAGCTACCATGATTATCAACAGCAGCTTTTGAACACAGGCGAAGTTCAAGCCAACATTTACGGGCTAGTGGAGGGGCATGCGGACGCTGAGAGCAGTACTGTGATTGATCGTTTGCGTTGGAAAGATGCGACGGTGGGCAAATATGAGCAGTATCCGCTTATTGGTCAGCATCATGAGCTACTGAAACCAGAGTTTTTAGAGGAAAATGTGAAAGTGATTCAAGCCATTTTGAAGCAAGTGGTTACGGAGCAAGCGCATAAAGAAGAGACAGGAACGGTCACTTCTCATTAAGCGGTAGCCATAAATCATAAGCCATAAGGCATAAAAAAGCCCGTTATTACCAGCCATTAAGGCTACAAGGTAATAACGGGCTTTGCTTATTTAACTACAGTCGTCTGTTCTGCAAGCTTGCACACGAGCGCCTGCGATTCGTATGCTTCGCGAGCATTCGTTAGCGGCTGTTCATCGTGTGTGATGCAATGGATAAAGTGCTTGATCGCATCCTCAAACCCGCGAGCTTTCGCGACAGACACCCAAGAGCCGAGCGCTTCCGTATAGGAATGTCCATTTTCCTCGGTAGTCCATTCCGTAACATTGTTCACGCGTACAACTCGCTTGTCGCCGACAAGCTCCACACGCTCCGAATCCATGCCCGCGCGGCGATGCATGCCGCACAGAATCGATTTTCCTTCCGGCGTACGGAATACGTGATGGGCATCAATCAGATGACCTTCGCTATTTACGTTTACTTGCCCGTTCCACGTAAGCTGGCTGCCGCCCAAGTGACGAACCAAGTCCACGATATGAATATAATCGTCCAGCATCGTTTCCAAATGAGGCACCGCATACACATTATCAGCGCGATGCTTCTCAATGCGCATCCAAGACGCTGTAGGCACAGCCTCAGCAAGTCGTTGATAGCAAGGAGCGAAGCGGCGATTGAAGCCTACCATAATCTTGCGGCCCAAATGCTCGCTAAGCTCTACCAAATGTTCGGCTTGCTCTAGCGTTTCAGCCAACGGCTTATCCACATAGACGTCTTTGCCCATATAGATCAGCTTCTTTATGATCTCATAATGCGTTGCCGTGGAACTGTGTACAAACAGGGCATCACAGTCGTCGGCTAATGTCTTGATATTATCGTATGCACGCATGCGATATTGGGCACATACATCATGGCGCTTCTGCTCATTCGGTGTGAATGCACCCACAAGCGACCATTGCTCTGCCCGTGACAAGACAGGCAAATATGCTTTAAGGGCAATATCGCCAAGTCCTATAATACCGATACGCGGTTGTTTCATGTTAAGATGTCAACTCCAAAATGCCTTGATATATCGTATCAAATAATTGCTCTAAATGTTGTTCTTCCGTACAAGAGAAGGCCACTCGCAAGTCAGTCTCGCCAAGGGCAATTGTGCCGACACCGTACTGATCAAGCAAATGCGTACGCAATGTTTCCGCATGCACCGTATTGAGCTTCAAGCACATAAAGTAGCCTGAATTAAACGGATAGTACGTCCACACATCGTTGCCGTACTTGCCACTGTCGAGCAGCGCCTTTACTTTGTTAGCACGGCGCTTCATAATTTGGAACTTCTCTTCCTTCTGCGCCTCAAACTCTGGCGCTTGCAACGCGTGCAGCACAAACGTTTGCGACGGATGAGGTCCGCTCGAAATGGTCGCACGAATAATGCCAAGCGTCTTCTGCTCCAACGCAGCGAGCAGCTCAGCAGAATCAGCAGCGTAGGTGATGAACCCAACACGGAAGCCCCATACATACTCTTCCTTCGTTGCACCGTCTACCTTGACGGGCAGGACATTCGGATGCAAAGAGGCCAACGCGCCGAACAATGACTCATGCATGGAATCCTCAAAGAATAAGCCGAAGTAAGCATCGTCAGTCACAACGACCAACTTCATTCCAGCTTCTGCTGCTTCTTTGATGGCAGCCACAATCGCTTCGCCATCTGCACGGTCAGGCGTATAGCCTGTCGGATTGTTCGGGAAGTTGAGCAGCACGATCGCTTTTTTGGAGCTATTTGCATGCAGTGCTTCACGAAGCCCAGCTACATTGAACTTATTATTCGCATCGAACAGCGGATAGTACACCATTTCTGCACCGCGACGAATGTTGAATGTCAGCTCATAGTTCTCCCAGTTCTTGTCCGGCAAAATGACGACGTCGCCCTCTTCGGCGAACAAGTCTGCCACGATGCTCAAGCCGTGCGTCAAAGCGTTCGTGACGATCGGGTGGCTTATTTTCTTGCCTACGAGCGAAGGGTTTTCGCGCAGCATCTTCTCTAGCCATACTTTGCGCAGCTCAGGTTTGCCGGCTGGCGGTGCGTAAGGGTAGATGTCCTTCGGATTAAACGCGGACAATGCATCTTGAATGACGCGCAAATGCATCGGTCCATTGCCTTCTGTTGCAATACCAATCGTTGCGTTGAACGTCTTCGCTTTGCTAGCTGCTTCTGCCGATTGACTCAATATCCCTTCTTTCGGGAAATAAATCTGTTGGCCAAGACGCGAAAGCATATCATAAACATTCTGATTATCGCGGCGAATCGTTTCGTTAAGTTGCTGTGCCAGTGGGTTCATCTCGTCCATCCTTCCAACATGAAAGTAAGCCAAGCTTTGACCTATTATAGCACTACTGTTAAGCTTTCGTCACGATATAATGGGAACATATTCCATAAATTTGAACGTACATTTGTCCAAAATAAATGATAGTTCGTTCGTCTTCTTAGCAGTCGAGTATTTGAGCGATTTGGCCGCTACAGCTCTAATGTCGCTTCATCGTGTTCTATGATGTTTCGTTATCGGTAGCTGTTACTTGTCCGTCAAGAGCACTCCTATGCGGACAAAGCTTCCGCATCCATTCGATCGTTGCTTCATCGCCTGGAGCTTGGCGATGCGCTAAGCCGTGCTCTACTTGTTCAACTTTTTGCGGCGTTAAGTTTTGTCCGAACTTAAATTTGGCCGATAAATGCTCAATTTGCAGCTTCATTAACGAAACGGCAGCTTCCTGTTGCTTGTAACCTGGTTGAGTCCAATCAAAGGGCTCATAACCGCCTTCGGGTTGTAATTTTTCCATAAACGCCGTGAAAGCTGCGGCCTTTTCTTGTAAGTCGGTCACGACGTGGACGGTGCCTTTCATATAAACGGAACGGAAAAAGTTTGTTGCCGGACAAGCATTAACGGGATTGGTGAAGTAAGACGGAATGAGCGAGTGCATTTCAGCGACGGCGAACGAAGCGCGCGGATCAGCGGCAAGCTGGCTCATTTTTTCCCCTTTCCGACTGCTATGAAAATAAATAACGTGCTGCTGCTCGTCGTACACGAAATTTAGCGGCTTTATACGTGGAAAGCCATCCTCTCCGGTCGTTGCCAAATAGCCGAAAAACTGCTCGTGCAAAAAGGCTGCAATTTCTTGTGGATCGTTATCGATGTCGATAGCAAATTCAGATCTGCGCATGTGTATACCCCTCTCAAGACGTGAATGTCATTCGGTATTATCGTTGTAGCGAAAATTGTAGCCAAAAAGTGGCTATACAAAAAGAACCAATTCCTATTAAAATGAATGTACCAATTATCGAGTTGTGGACGATGCGCAGGGAGGAGTTAGGAAAGCGATGGACATTGGCGCTTGCTATCGCCGTTGGCTAAGGAACAATGGGACGAAGTCAGAAGCTCTTTATCGGGCGTTGCGGGAATACGTTCAAGCTGGACATATTCGGCATGGCGAAGCTCTTCCTTCTACACGTGAATTGGCGCACAGCATCGATGTATCTCGGGGCACTGTGTTGAGTGCCGTTGATCGCCTTATATCAGAAGGCTTTGTAGAAGGGAAGCGAGGGAGCGGTATTTATGTGAGCTATCAGCCGTTCAACTTAGCCTCTGCGAGTGAGCGGCAAGCGGAGCAGGCGTTGCCGTCCTCTGTGCCGCCGCATGTCTCGCTGTCCAACTGGGCGGCCATGATGATGTCGCCAAATATGCGATATTCGACGACAGATTTGTTGAAGCATGAGTATGCCGAACATGAGTCTAGGCTAATATCAACTGCGAGGGTGGAGGCTAGGGAGTTCACTAGTGAGTCTAGGCAAACACCCATTTCGCTGAACTATCATTTGCTGAACGAGAGTTTATTCTCGCAGCGCGTATGGCAGCAATGCTTATATGCTGCCGTCCGCGATATGAACTGGGGAAGAGGAATGGATACCCAAGGAGACTCCGATTTGCGCGAAGCGATTGCCGTCTATTTGGCGCGACAGCGCGGAATTCGCGCGAGCAAGGAGCAAATCGTGATTTTTCAAGGCTCGAAGCAAGCGTTAATGCTGTTATGTAGATGCCTCGTGAACGAAGGGGATACGGTCATTACAGAAAGCCCGAGCTATATCGGCATTAGCCAAGCGATACGGGCAGCAGGCGGATGTGTAGAGGCTGCTGCTATTGAGGATGAAGGGGAGCTGGAACGGAAGCTCCACGGTACGCATGCGCGGTTAGCTATTTTAACGCCGAACCGTCAATTTCCAACAGGTCGGACGCTGTCTTTGACGAGTAGGCAAGCACTGCTTCAATGGGCAGCTAACGGTCCTCATCTCATTATTGAGGACGATTATGATAGCGAGTTTGGCTGGGGCGGCAAAATGTATGAGCCGCTCCATGTCATGGATGAACGGAACAGCATCGTTTATGTGGGTTCCTTTTCGCGTACGCTGACTCCGAGTTTGCGTATAGGTTATGCTGTGCTGCCAGAATGGCTCGTGGAGCCTGTTGTAAGTTTGAAACAGCTGACAGAGCCATATGCAGGCGGACAAATCGAGCAGCGGGCACTGGCTGATTTTATGCTACGCGGCGAGTACGAGAAACATATTCGTCGCGCGAAACGATTTTATAGTAAAAAAGTGCAAACTTTTTGTAGATTGATGCAGGAAAAAGTCGGTCATTTGTTTAATTGGTATGCTGGTGACATTGGATTGCATCTGTTCGCGCGCTGGCGTCAAGCGCCAGAGCTGTTTCCTGTTTTCAAAGATAGGGCCAATCATTATGGCGTAAAATGGGCGGATGTGGACAAGCATGACATTTTACGACCAGTAGCTCCGGGAGCGATGTTTGGCTTTGCTCATTTGGAAGAGTCAGATTGGCACGAGGCGTGCAGGCGGATGCTTGCTGCATGGGCTGATATTCAACCTAAATAGGCTACAGGACATTCATTTTAGACAGAGGGGGCGGAAAATGTGTTACATACAGCGCCGAGTTCGTACGAACTGAAGCCGGCTTTTGCCAAGATTACGTGTGAGCCGAACTGGAAGTGGCAAAAGCGCGAGAAGCCGATGGCTAATTATGATCTGTTTTACGTGTGGAGCGGGGAAGGCGAAGTCATCTTAAATGAGGAGTCATTCGCGGTCAGCAAAGGGAGTTGTTTTTTATTTCGCCCAGGCGATTTTACGAGTGCAACGCACCATCCCCAGAAGCCACTAACGTTGACGTACATTCATTTTGATGTGGAACAAGATATTGAAGAAGTGCCGCAGTCATTTCGACAGTTAATTGAAACGGTCGATTTTGAGCATTTGTTGTCACGGTATGTGAGGTTGTTTTTAACGAAGACATATGCCGCAGAAATTGAGGCCCAACTCGTGTTGAAGCAGTTGATGATCCATCTATTGCGCGAAGATCGCGAGGAGCCTTACGAGCGAAAAACGAGTCATCAGTTAGCCGAATCCATTCATGAGATTGCCAACTTTATTCGTCAAAATCCTGGTGCATCGCATCGGATTCAAGATTTAGCGTTGCGCGCGCAATTGTCACCGCGCTATTTCTCTGTCAAATTTAAAGAGATGATTGGGATGTCTGTCCAAACTTACATTATTCGCTCCCGTATTGAACGGGCTGAGCATTTGCTGCATCATGCGGGTATGAACGTGACTGAGGTGGCAGATGCGCTTGGGTATCGCGACATCTTTTTCTTTAGCCGCCAGTTCAAACAATACACAGGGCGAAGCCCGTCTGAAATACGATAATACGTGTACCAACAAATAAAGACCGCTCCGAGCCGCCACTTGTCTAAAGTGTACGGTTGGAGCGGTCTTTCATGTAGAATGCAGATTCGTATTTATGTTGTGTGTGCGAGCCGCTTATTTGCGGACTGTTGCTGCACGTTCAGGCTTGGTATGCAGTTCGCCCAGCGCTTCACCAACACGAACACTGTCGCCTAGCTTCAAATCGTCGCGCGGTGTATATGTTCCTGTTTCTGTGAGCAGGACAACGGTGGAACCGAACTCAAAGTAAGCAAGCTCTTGGCCGCGCTCATACTGCGGCAGCGTCACATCATCCACATAGCGTATGCTACTCACGTTCAATGCTCCGACCTTCACGACAGCAACTTCGCCAACGGTATGGCGGAGATAGGTAATGAGTCGTTCATTGCGGCTAAGCACTCGCGGCATATGGCGCAGGCCGAAGTCGTTAACGGGGTAAACACGACCCGCAACATGTTCGGTTTCTACGGTCTTGCCTCCGACAGGCGCGTGAATACGATGGTAGTCGGTCGGGCTTAAATATAGCACGTAATAGTAGCCGTGCTTATACTTTTGGCGATGCGGCGATTGATTTAGCAGCTCATCCAGTGTGTAATCTTGCCCTTTTACATTAAAGATTTGCCCGTCTTCAATCGGCCCAATGCCCGTAATAACGGCATCAACAGGGCTGAGCAGGGCTTGTTCGCTTGATGCTAGCGGGCGAACGCCGGGTTTTAATTTTCGTGTAAAAAATGCGTTTAACGTTTCGTATTGTTCCAGCGGCTTCTCCGCTTCGTCAATACGGATACCGTACGTACGCGCAAAAGTTGGAATGAGCCTCCGACTAAGCTTGGAGCTGGCAAAGTTGCCCGTAATGCGCGACACCCATTTGCGCGAGGACAATTCGGTAAACAGTCGCAATATTCGTTTCATCATGGTTTACATTCACCTGTTTGTTGAGACACCTGTAGAGGCATCCTGCGTATTTGGAATCCGAAAGTTGATGGTTCCTTTGGACTATATTGACACAGAATGCCCCATTTTTCAATAAGTTAGTGAGTAGCTGGTAAGGGAGATTGGATGCTTGGAGTAGAAGAATGCCGTAGGAGCCAAGCGCCGTAAGCGATGGGGTTGGCATAGGTGGCTTTCCACGTGTCCATTAAATTTGCTTCACGAAAGCTGTAACGTTGATCCCGTCCGTTGCATTCGATAAATAAAGGTGATCCGTCCGTTGACAATCCGATATCAAGACCAACGTCTGCCAGCTGTGGCAGATGAGAAGATAGACGCTGTACGACGCGCATACCAAATTGCGATACACGCTGATGTAAAGTAGCTGCAACGTTAGGGGGGAAAGTGGCTGCGATCAGTTGCTCGAAGCGCATAACGGTGCCGCCTTGCGCGACATTTGTGACGAAGGTGTGTCCGGCAGCGATTTTGCCAACGATGCCTGTTATTTGCCATTGTCCTGTCCCGTTTCGTTGTACAGATACTCTAAGGTCAAAAGGCCGCTGACCGTAGGTAGCAAGGGGAAGATACTGCTGGGCAAGATAATGCCGCTGGGCGAGAGCGGACGTTACGACTTTAGGTAAAACGCCGCGGCTCGTTTCGATGGTACACCACCGTTTAGCGCCTTTGGTGAGCGCTTTGTACGTTGTGCTCCATCCCGAAGCTGTTGTTGTAAGCTTCATAATACCTTTACCGACGCTACTGTTATCAGGTTTAAGAATAAGGGAATCGTATCGAGTCATCATCTCGGCAATGACACGCGGTGAAGCGATTGACGTTTCAGGGAGATGAGGCACAATGTTAGGGTCTTGGTTGAGCAGGTTATGAATCTTCATTTTTCCGTAGCGGTTTACTTGGTTAAAAAGACGAATGTTAGCGTCCGCCAGTTGTTGAACTTTGGCGTGCGCAGCGGCGTGGAAATACATGCCGCGGTTGTGGATGACGCGAGGAATGGGGATCGTTCGCCTTACGTAGCCTTCTCGACCACGAACGAGTGCGTTCACCTCCATCGAGCGAAGCTTAAGATCTTCGAGGCGGAAATAGCATAGTGTCACTCCGTGTTGTGCGGCTGCTTCTTCATAAAGAGGTATGGATTCCTGACGCGTTTTTCCGTCTATGATGTGTTTCCACATGCTCGAATTGAACAAAATGCCGATGTGTTTGTCTGACATCAAGTATCCTCCTTCGTCTCCACGTATGTACGAGTAGTAACGGCGTTTATGCATCGTATGTAGATGGATATATGAATGCATGGACGAGTGTCGAAGGTATAATGACTATTTTGGTAACAAATTGGGCAACTAAACACCCGCATCAACCCAGAGAAAACGAACGATGTATTTTCATGATGAGAGGGGGAACGCCATGAGTCTCCGCAAAGTGGCCGTCATCACACCTGGAACGTTTCCGATACCATCTGGTTCAAGTAGCTCGGTAGAGCGTGTCGTTGAGTATGTGGTCAGCTTAGCAGCACACCGTATGGATGCACGGATATATAGCAAGCAATGGCACGGTCAGGAGCTGTACGGAATGGTTCGTGGTGTTCCATGTGAACGTGTGCCTGCATCAAGTTCCCGCGCGTATTTAAAAGGAGTCATCCGCAAGCTGCGTTCCTTTCAGCCGGATATTATACAAGTTGAAAATCGTCCGCGTTTTGTCCAGCGGCTTAAAAAAGCATTTCCCCATGCACGCATTTGGTTGAATTTGCACTCGACCACTTTTATGAGCTCCCGCAATATCGCTCCGCGCATGCTGCGTACGACATTGCGGATGGCCGATCGCATTTTTGTAAATAGTTATTTTTTGTTTAATCAAGTCATTGAGGCTGCACCAGAGTGTGGGGAGCGTGTCATCGTAAATCCGCTCGGTGTTGATGGAGAGCGATTTCAGACGCGATGGTCTGAAGATGGAGAAAGGCGCTATTTAGCAGGCAAGCAAATGCAAGGTTGGGAAAGTCGCAATATTATTTTGTACGTTGGTCGATTGATTCCCTTGAAAGGCGTTCATCATCTGTTACGTGTCGTGCCGCAAATTGTTCAGCAATACCCACAAGCCCTGTTCGTTATTGTCGGAAGTGCCTACTACGGCTCTACGCACAAAACAGCATACGCACGCCAATTGATGAGGCTCGGTAGAAAGGTTCAGTCGCATGTTCGGTTTATCCCCTATGTGCAGCATGAGGAAGTGCCAGCTTGGTACTCTCTGGCAGATTTGTTAGTCGTACCTTCTGTCGATCGGGAGGCGTTTGGCCTCGTCAATCTTGAAGCAATGGCGACAGGATTACCCGTAGTCGCGACGCGTGTCGGTGGCATTCAGGAAGTGATTACGGATAGGGTGACAGGATGGCTCATTGATCCAGAGCGTATTCAAGAACAGTTAGGTAGTGTGCTGTTGCAATTGTTAAGTGATGAGCCATTGCGGCGTCGTTTGGGGGAAGCTGGGGTGCAGCATGTGCAAGCTTCGTTTACTTGGAAAAGGACGGCAGAGCGTTGGGCTGATGAGGTGTGCGCGACAACTTGAGGTGGCTTGGGAGAACGAAGACCGTTGCGGAGAAAACATGACGTAAACAAAAGCAGTGGCAAAGCAAGGGCAATGGTGTTTGTAGAATGAAGCGCACCTAACACCGATTCGTGGCAAATGTACTTTGGCTATGGAGCGGTGTTAGGTACGTTTACCTCTAACGGTTACGAGCGTTACTATTCCTAGGGATAAACGCAATTGTAAAGTCTAACGGTTCTGGCCGTGCTTATTCCATAGAAATAAGCTGAAGATGCAACGAAAAACGTGAACTAAGTGCTCGGGTAACCGTTACAAATCAGCATCGATGAATAGGTGCGAAATAAGCTCGGTGAGATCCATTAGCGGCGATGTTTCTTACTTGGAATGACGGGAGTCGCTTGGTGTTGGTCCAGCAGATCTAAAATGCGGTTGGTATCCGTAGGCGCGGTCTGCCAACGGCTTACAGCCGCTTAGCGACTCGCTACAGTAAATTGGCATACACGTTCAAGGCTTTTTTGACGCTGGACTCTATTATGATCTGGCTCATTTTGGTTTGCGTACACGCCCTAGAGTAAGCAGATAGAGGATAAAAATCTTCATCTACTTATTTTTTTGATGTTTCATAAAGTAACAAAAATTTCACTTTTTTTGTACTTAAAGAAAAATGTTCAACTTGATATATATTTGTATGGTCCTTTACCAATTCTAGATCGGAGGTTCAAATATGCAACATAGCTAGCTCAGAGTGGTTTTTATTATTTTAATTGAATGACCAACACATTTTAGCTTAAAGGGGAGAAACAAATATGGGGAAATATCTTTCATTTAAATGCGTAATCATGGTTTTGTTTCTAAGTATGTTGTTTACCAGTACTGCTGCCGCTAGCAGTCAGATGATATATGAGTATGATGTGAACGGGAATCTATTGAATCAGAAAAATGTGAAGTTATCGGATATCGGAACTACACTAGTAAACAAGAAGACGTTTTCGGGTCATGAAAAATTACACATACACGCTAAAAACCTTAATGCGGCTGAAAATGGACGAACGACGGTTCAGTTTTGGATGTACTGGACAGGTCAAGATAATATGATGCCCTTTTCGTGGCATTCGGGATATACCCTTTGGATAAAGGGCAATGTACTGGGCTTTAATAGTGGAGTTGCAGATATTTATGGGTTCAACGCGCAGCAGTTAATTAATAAATGGGTACGTATTACGGCGATCTTTAATAACGGAGACATAACCAAAAGTGAACTTTATGTGAATGGTGAGCGCCAACCTTTGCAGCACTATGGCAATACGTTGTCGCATCTAAAGTATGTTTCGGACAATGCTACGATTTCGGGATGGTCTATCAACGAGGACTACAAGTTTAAAGGCCAGCTTGCCGACTTGAAAATTTGGAATCGTGCTTTAACTCAATCAGAAATAATAAGTAGCGCTGAATCTATTCAACCCGTAGCAAATAATCATGTTGTAGGACATTGGAGATTAAATGATGCACCAAACCACTCTTTTAAATTAACAGGAACACAACGATTAGAACTAAATGGGTTGAATGTGAATACAGCTGCGGGAGCCAAATCAACTGTTCAGTTCTGGATGAAATGGAACGGTAAGGATTCAGAAATGCCGTTTAGTTGGGGACATATGTATACCCTATACATTCAGGGGAATAGATTGGGGTTCAATACAGGCGTTGGGGATATGTATGGGGTCCAGTCTGGTGATTTGTCCAATCGTTGGGTGCACGTGACAGCTATTTTTACGAATGGAGATCCTTATCTGAACGAACTCTATCTAAATGGTGTGAAACAAACTCTTTCGAAAAATGGAGGAGCGCAACAGCGTAATGTTACGAATAAAGCGTTTATTTCGGGTTGGGGTCATGATGATCACTATAAATTCAATGGGGAAATGGCAGATTTGAAGATTTGGAACAGAGCGTTGAATGAGATAGAAATTCAGAGTGAAATGTACAAAACAACGCTGAATGCTGCAAAGGATTTAGTGTATAGCTCATTTGAGTAAAGGTGTGAAGGGATTAAGTAGTGCAAATCATTATGGGACAAGGAGCTCTCTTAATATGATGAAAAAATATGTATCCATCCTACTCATTGTTGTAATGACCCTAACCAGCTTGCCGCTTGCTCCGGCTGAAGGCAGGCAAGCCCTAACTCGTCCAAGCACGAAGACACTGTCTTCGGTTACCCAAGCGGTCTATCCACCTTTTTTCAAGTTGAATTCAACCGATCACACGATGAGCGCAGACGATCTGGACAATCTCATCACCGTCACCTCAGTCACTTACAAGTTCGATGTCAATCGCGACTGGGTTCTTCAAGAAATGGCGAAGGGCTATCAGCTTCATCATATTTACCAAGGCTTAGAAAAGAAGCAGCAGGGCAACTCCTACGAGAAATTCATGACAGCTCAGTACCCCAACCTTCCACTAGATCCATTAACCCTACACAACACGAACTTGAACCATATGAACAAAATAAAGAGTGTAACGGACGCGGTCTATGCCAAGGCGAAGGCTGTACCTAAACCTAAGCCTATTCTGGACAAGGCAAGCGCCAACTCTGTCACGGACTACGTGTATAGCTTGCAGGACGGGCTATTTAACACAAGTCCATATGATCAAATTGCACTCAAACAGAGAGTGCATAAGCCTGATCAAGCGCCTTATACCATCGGCTCAGACAATGAGCAAATCTCGACGATCGACGGTTCGCTGCAAGTATCCGCCACCGATTTGGTCATGTCCGGTGCTAATGGCATGGGATTCGCGCTTCGGAGAGTGTATGACAGCAGCCGCGCGAAGGATGATATCTACGTCACCAACGATACCAACAGCACGCGTCCTACTCCTGAAGATGAATTGCACGCGTTAGGAAAAGGGTGGATCTGGGATATTTCCTATATCCGAAATGCCTGGAAAGTGAATGAAGAGCGTTCCATTTACATCGCAGGTGTCGGCTCCTATCCCCTTGGCGATCCTCATGGGATCAATAAGCTATCGTTGCTCGGTTATCCTTATAAGGACTTGACGTTTGATACTGCAACCGAAGAAGAGAGATTGGTCACCAAAATAAGTGGTAAAAGACCAGATTCTGTCCTGAAGGATCATAAAAGTGGCATCAAACAATATTTTAGCTTAGACGGTAAGTTGGTTCGAATGGACGACAAGTTTGGCAACTGGGTCGAGTTTATGTATCAAGGGCCCTCTCTGGAAGAGGAGGTGCTTTGGTTTATTGTCAGTTCTTCCAAAGACGGAAAGGTTAATAACCAAATGTGGTTTGCTTACGATAAGATCAATCATACGGTGACAGTAAGCATGGATGATAAGAAGGTTATTTATAAGAAACGTAAAATCGGCGATGGGCCGAACGGAAAGTTTCGTGAACTGGAAGTGCTAGACGAGGTTATTGACCCTCTAGGTCGTTCAACGAAATACGGATATCGAGAATGGAATAACTTGCAGTTTAATCTGATGGAGAAGTACCGATACGTAAGCCACCCTTCCGAGAAGCTTGAAACGTATGGGCAGAACAAAGCGATCTTACTGACATCGATCGAGCATCCGACCAAAGCGCTCTCTCAATTTGGCATCCTCGGTGCATGGGAAATGAGTATTGGACCCTATGCGGTGGAACAAAGCATATACTATTCCTCCCGTCACGTGTCGTACAGTTCGGCCTCCCAGACGAAGATGAACTCGACCGCGCTAACGTATAAAATACACGGCAGTTCCAAGTATGACGAAAAATATACGTTAACGACGACTGTAGATGACGGCTTGAAATCAACGATGCACACGTATGAGCGACGGCCTGCTAGTTTCTATGAACCACCTAAGATTTTTAATACTGAGGTGGTAAGTAAGGTAAACAACACGAACCAATCGAAGCGTGTCCAGTACAGCTATGAGAGAGAGAAGCCGAACCCAACGCGGATTGAGGAAAGCTTTCAGGACGGTGCTCTTCATGCACCTAAGAAGACGACCGTCCGACAATATGATACCGCCGATTGGGGCTTGGTCGTATCGGAAACGAACCCGCTTAACGTAACCAACCGCTACGACTATTCGTTGCCGACAGCTACGATTTCCAAAAGGGTTGGACGCGCGTTACTAAGCAGTGTTCAAGCGCTGAATGCGCAGACACAGTTGGTGACCGAGTACAAGTATGATCCGAACCATGGCGAGATGACGCAAATGCTCAGCAAAAATAATCAAGGTGCGTTATTGCAGCAGGTTCAGCGGGAATACGACCCGAATGGAAATCCGATCACGGTTCGGATACGGGGAGAGCAACAGGATACCGTCGTCAAGCAGGAGTTTAGCCCACAATTGGGTGCTTTCTTCCCGACTAAGCAAACGGTGGATGTCAAGAATGCAGAGGGTCAGGTGACGACTATTGTGAAGGAGGCCGACTATAATCGGTTCACGGGAGATATGATCTCCTACACCGATGGCAACCGTCACGCGACAACGTCTACGTATGATAAACTAGGAAGAGTCATCGCGGAGAAATACCCGGACAATACCCAAACGAAAATCGTGTATAATGATGTCCAGAACACGATTACCGTCACCGATCCACGGGGGCATGTTACCGAGAAGGCTTTTGATCCGATCGGTAATTTGATCCGGGAGTCGAATGGTCGGGGAGCTGCCAATCATGCGTACGATACACATGGGCGATTGATCCGTAAAGGAACGTTTACAGGACAATTTGTCGAGTACACCTATGACGCTTGGGGCCGAGTCATCAAGGAGACAGCCGCCGGGAATGCGAAGCAGTATGAGTACAACGACATTGTGAACACGAAGGTCAGCATCGACGGAGAGGGTAACAAGATTCGAGAAACGTATGATGTGCTAGATCGTGTTGTAAAAAGAGAAGAGCTCAAGCCAGCAGGAGCAGTCGTACTGGCCCAGTACACGTATGACTTTGTAGGCAACGTCGTCTCGATGCTTGATGCCAAAGGCAACGAAACCAAATACGAGTACGACGTCTTAAGCCGTCTAACCGCCGTCATTGATGCCGAAGGCAAACGCGTGGCCTACACCTACAATATAGCCGGCAATTTGGTTCAAATTCAGTACGCAGATGGAACCATACTCAAGAAGAAATACGACGAAATCGGCCGCCTGATCGAGCAGATCGATCCGAAAAACGTGAGCAAGCGATTCTATCACGATGCGAACAACAATTTGGTCAAAAGCATCGACCGCAAGGGTCAGGTTCATCAGTTCGGCTACAGCAATCGTAACTTCCTCACGAGCAGCACGACGTCAATCCCAGAAGAAGGCGTTACGTATGCGTATGATGAGGGCGGCAATCGCACGGCGATGACCGATGCAACGGGGACGACGAGATATGCGTATTTTCCAACGGGAGAATTGCGAACGATCACGTATCCCGACCAAACCACGTTGAGCTATGAATATGAGGCGAGAAGCTTACGAACGAAGCAAACCGTAACGACACCGACGTTTAGCTCGTCGATGACGCTGAACTACGGCACGATGTTTGCGCATCCAACGTCGTTACAAGTCACCGATCGCAACAACACGGCGTTAGCCACGATGAACTACACCTACGACAAATCCGAGACGAACTTAGCGAAGCTAAGCATGTCCAACGGAATCACCGAGACCTACACCTACGACGGCTTAAATCTGGCCAACATCCAACAGCATCAAGGTGCGACGCCATTTGGGCAGTATCAATACAGCTACGATAACAACCGCAATATCACCAGCAAAAATGAAAACGGCACGCCGTTCCATTTCACCTATGACAAGCTCAATCGCATCCAGACGAACAGCCAGTTCAGCGAGACGTACACCTACGATGCACGTGACAATCGCAGTACGCTAACGACCGCCAATCCACCTGTGCCAAAAGGCGTTCAATACAGCTATGATTCTCGCAATCGCTTAACACGCGCAGTCACCGAAGACGGCAACACCGTTACGTACCGCTACAACGGTGACGGCCTGATGGTCGAGCGCAGCCAAGCTGGCGAGACCACCCGCTACTACTACGACGACCGCAAAATCATCGTCGCGGAAGGCAAAGTAGAGCCTAGCGGAACCGTTACGATCACGTATGCCTATGCTCATGATCCACGAGGCCGCTTACTGGCCCGCCAAGTCGCGAGCACCAATCAAATGCAGTACTACGTGACCAATGGCCACGGTGACGTCGTCGAGATTCGCGACAGCCAAGGAACCGTGCTGAACAAGTACACGTACGACATCTGGGGCAAGCCATTAGTAACAGAGAAAGAGCAAGTGCCGAACATTTTCCGCTACTCGGGCGAGTATTGGGATAGCGCAACGAACCTGCAATACTTGCGTTCTCGTTGGTACGACCCGAGTATTGGGCGATTTACTACGGAAGACACCTATGAAGGGCAAGCGAACAATCCGTTAAGCTTGAACTTGTACACCTATGTCTATAACAACCCGTTAAAATACACTGACCCAAGCGGGAATATTCCAGTGGAAACCATTGCGGATGTTGCGAGTATTGGTCACAGCTCTTATGAATTGTATAATGATCCAAGTTGGGGAAATGCGGGTTATTTAGCGTGGGATTTAGCAGCGACGTTCATACCATATGTCCCGGGTTCATATACGGGTAAAGCTGTTCAAGCAGGAACAAGAGCTACAACAAATACAGCAAAAAAAGTGGTCTCTAAGCAAAATGAAAAAAAAGTTATAAAAAACGAAGTTAAGAATTCGCCAAAAGAAACGCAGACCTCTAAAAAACTAAAAGCTGATTGTAACTGCTTTACTTCTGGTACAAAAGTAATGACAGATACAGGTGAAATTCCTATCGAGGATATTGAGGTCGGGGACAAGGTTCTTGCTAAATCAGACGAAACCGGAGTAGTGGCATATAAAGAGGTTGTAGGACTATTCCAAAAAAAGGCTGACGAAATCTACTATATCCACGTAGGTAAAGAAATTATTGAGGTAACCGCAGAGCATCCATTCTGGTTGGATAGTAAAGGATGGACTTTTGTTAAAGATTTGAAAGTTGGAGACTTGCTCGTTTCGAGTGATAGTTCTAAACTAACGATAGAAAAGATTGAGAAAGAGCTACGGAGCGCAATTGTTTATAATTTTGAGGTTGCTGATTTTAACTCTTACTTTGTTTCTAACCTTGGGATATGGGTTCATAACTGTAACATTGCAAGTCGCAATCGAACTAATCATATTCTTTATGGAGACAGAACTGGTGGCGGACACATGTGGCCAGGTGCACCTGGGAAATCGACATTTCCTAGATCATGGGATGCAAATAAGATAATGAGAAACGTTTCGGACATTGCAACTGACCCTAGACTTAGTTGGCAAAGAGGGAGAGTTGTGAACCAGAGACAGAGATATGAGATAATTGGTATTCGTGACGGTGTCAGAATTAAAGTTGTAACAGATGGTAGGGATATTATCACGGCGTTCCCTTTTAGGTAAAGGAGTGAAATGGAACATGGATATTAAAATGGAGATTGGGGTTTTGCTAAATTTGGTTAAAATTCCTCCAGAGGATACTGAGAAAATAAACGAATACTTAGAATATAATGAATGGGGGATTGCTTTCGAACATTTTTGTGCGACTTTGTTTGATGAAAAAATCCGTATTACCGGAATTGCATTCGCTCAAATTAGGAGAATTGGAGAACATATGGAGCTAGAGGAGCAGACTTGGGAATCTCTGAAGTCACTTGTATGTAATTAAGTCAAAGTTCTTGCTTGAGTCAGTTTTTATCCCATTAGGTTCAATCGTAACTTATTCTAGATATATTTCCTTAATAATATCTATTACTATAATTATTTCTGTGGAATTAGAAGAAGAAGTTGAACGATGGCAACAGAAAATAACTTTTGGAATTGAAGTATGTCCTATCTATGATTCGTATAGGGCATGCTTCTTTTTTTACATATCATGATAATAACAAAACCTATTTTGGTAGTACGATGCCTTAAGTCGCTTGACCGCTGTCATTGACGCCGATGGAAAAAAGGTGTCCTACACGTACAATCTAGCCGGCGATTTGGTTCAAATTCAGTATGCAGACGGAACCGTACTCAAGAAGAAATACGACGAAATCGGCCGCCTGATCGAGCAGATCGATCCGAAAAACTTGAGCAAGCGATTCTATCACGATGCGAACAACAATTTGGTCAAAAGCATCGACCGCAAGGGTCAGGTGCATCAGTTCGGCTACAGCAGCCGTAACTTCCTAACGAGCAGCACGACGCCAATCCCAGAAGAAGGCGTTACGTATGCGTATGATGAGGGCGGCAATCGCATCGCGATGACCGATGCAACGGGGACGACGAGATATGCGTATTTTCCAACAGGAGAATTGCGAACGATCACATATCCCGACCAAACCACGTTGAGCTATGAATATGAGGCGAGAAGCTTACGAACGAAGCAAACCGTAACGACGCCGACGTTTAGCTCGTCGATGACGGTGAACTACGGCACGATGTTTTCGCATCCAACGTCGTTGCAAGTCACCGATCGAAACAACATGGCGTTAGCCACGATGAACTACACCTACGACAAATCTGAGACGAACTTAGCGAAGCTAAGCATGTCCAACGGCATCACCGAGACCTACACCTACGACGGCTTAAATTTAGCCCACATCCAACAGCACCAAGGGGCGACGCCATTTGGGCAGTATCAATACAGCTATGACCCTAACCGCAATATCACCAGCAAAAATGAAAACGGCACGCCGTTCACCTTCACCTATGACAAGCTCAATCGCGTTCAAACGAACAGCCAGTTCAGCGAGACGTACACCTACGACGCACGTGACAATCGCAGTACGCTAACGACCGCCAATCCACCTGTGCAAAAAGGCGCTCAATACAGCTATGACTCGCGCAACCGTTTAACACGCGCAGTCACCGAAGACGGCAACATCGTCACGTACCGTTACAACGGTGACGGCCTTATGGTCGAGCGCAGCCAAGCTGGCGAGACCACCCGCTACTACTACGACGACCGCAAAATCATCGTCGCGGAAGGCAAAGTCGAGCCTAGCGGAACCGTTACGATTACGTACGCCTATGCTCATGACCCAAAAGGCCGCTTACTGGCCCGCCAAGTCGCGAGCACGAATCAAATGCAGTACTACGTGACCAACGGCCACGGTGACGTCACCGAAATTCGCGACAGCCAAGGAACTGTGCTGAACAAGTACACGTATGACATCTGGGGCAAGCCATTAGTAACAGACAAGGAGCAAGTGCCGAACATTTTCCGCTACTCGGGCGAGTATTGGGATAGCGCAACAAACCTGCAATACTTGCGTTCTCGTTGGTACGATCCGAATATAGGGCGATTCACAACTGAAGATACGTATGAAGGGGAAATTAAAAACCTGCTTAGTTTGAACCTTTACACATACGTGGCCAATAATCCGTTGAAGTATATTGATCCGAGCGGACATCGGTTCCTATCTGCTCAACTCGCGGAGCTTGAATTTGTAATTGATCATGCTATGGAGTTGACTTCAAAAGGTGATCCCGAATACTGGGCTAATAGACAATATTTAGGCGTTAAATTCCAGCCCATTTTTAATGATAACAACAATAATCAATTCAAATATTTGTTTGGACAGTTGACAAAAACCAGCACCTACGAAAACAGCGTAGACAACGCAGGTTGGGCAAAAAATCAATTGTTAGATGCATATGATCAATGGCAATATGGCCCTCTTATGGCAGCGGCAGCAGGATCAATGGGTTCGATAGGTGGAATGGGCTCTATTAAGAGAACGAATAGTGTATTACAAAATACTAGAGGATTAGATGACATTTTAAATGATCCGGGCAAGTTGAAAGGAGTTAAACCTGCGGATCTGCATAAATCTTTAAAGGATAATGGGTACAATCCACAACCTCTAAGTGGCGGTTCGTTAAAAGGTAAAGCTTTCGAATCGGGTGGTGGTTTTAAAATTGTTTGGGGTGGGGATAGAATATTACAATACCATCCTGGTAGTAGACATCATGGTGGAGTTCCATATTGGAAATTATCTTCGGGTAAAACAGGAACAAATCGTTATGACATGAAAGGTAAGAAAATTAAATAAATTGAAAGGTGAGTTTATGGAACTACAGAAGAAAATCGAAGCGTTATTTCAGGAGTTGAATTTTGAGAAGCTTATCGTGAATGGTAATCTACTTTTTTTACACGGTGGGAGTTATTACAAAATTTCCTTTGTTGAAGGGCTAGATTCGTATGTTATTGAGTGTGCTAGCAGTTATGATGAAGTAGTTAGGAATATTTTTGAAGATTGCGACGTATATCCGATATCACTGCATGAGAATGATCTAATCGATAAATTACGTCATGACCTAGTAAATTATTATATTAACATTTAGTTTGCTTAAAAGACCTTGGTAGCTTCATACTATCATGGTCTTTTTCTAACTTTTCTAAAAACCATAATTCCTAATTTTCTATATGAATATCTCCTATTTTGGTGATGGAAATTATATGTACACAATAAAAAATGCCATATTGATGAGTTCCGAGAATAGCACTTCATAAGGTATGAGTATGTTGAATTAATTAGTTTAAATATGCCAGACGAGAAAAAACTCGTGCCTACACGTACAATGAAACTGGTGATATGATCCAAATTCAGTACTCAGACGGAACCGTATCCAAGAAGAAATACGACGAAATCGGGTGCCTGATCGAGCAGATCGATCCGAAAAACGTGAGCAAGCGATTCTACCACGATGCAAACAACAATTTGGTCAAAAGCATCGACCGCAAAGGTCAGGTTCATCAGTTCGGCTACAGCAACCGTAACTTCCTCACGAGCAGCACGACGCCAATCCCAGAAGAAGGCGTTACGTATGCGTATGATGAGGGCGGCAATCGTACCGCAATGACCGATGCAACGGGGACGACGAGATATGCGTATTTTCCAACAGGAGAATTGCGAACGATCACGTATCCCGACCAAACCACGTTGAGCTATGAATACGAGGCGAGAAGCTTACGAACGAAGCAAACCGTAACGACGCCGACGTTTAGCTCGTCGATGACGGTGAACTACGGCACGATGTTTGCGCATCCAACATCATTGCAAGTCACCGATCGAAACAACACGGCGTTAGCCACGATGAACTACACCTACGACAAATCCGAGACGAACTTAGCGAAGCTAAGCATGTCCAACGGAATCACCGAGACCTACACCTACGACGGCTTAAATCTAGCCCACATCCAACAGCATCAAGGCGCGACGCCATTTGGGCAGTATCAATACAGCTATGACCCTAACCGCAATATTACCCGCAAAAATGAAAACGGCACGCCGTTCACTTTCACCTATGACAAGCTCAATCGCATCCAGACGAACAGCCAGTTCAGCGAGACGTACACTTACGACGCACGCGACAATCGCAGTACGCTAACGACGGCCAATCCACCTGTGCAAAAAGGCGCCCAATACAGTTATGACTCTTGTAATCGCTTAACGCGCGCAGTCACCGAAGACGGCAACGTTGTCACGTACCGCTACAACGGCGACGGCCTGATGGTCGAGCGCAGCCAAGCTGGCGAGACCACCCGCTACTACTACGACGACCGCAAAATCATCGTCGCGGAAGGCAAAGTCGAGCCTAGCGGAACCGTTACGATCACGTATGCCTATGCTCATGATCCACGAGGCCGCTTACTGGCCCGCCAAGTCGCGAGCACGAATCAAATGCAGTACTACGTGACCAACGGCCACGGTGACGTCACCGAAATTCGCGACAGCCAAGGAACTGTGCTGAACAAGTACACGTATGACATCTGGGGCAAGCCATTAGTAACAGACAAGGAGCAAGTGCCGAACATTTTCCGCTACTCGGGCGAGTATTGGGATAGCGCAACAAACCTGCAATACTTGCGTTCTCGTTGGTACGATCCGAGTACAGGGCGGTTTACTACGGAGGATACGTATGAAGGTAAGTTGAGTAGCCCACTTAGTTTGAATTTATATGCTTATGTTGAGAACAATCCACTAATTTGGGTTGATCCAACAGGACATGCAAAAGCATCTGATAACAAGCATTTAGCTGGGTTAGTTCAAGGGTTTGAGAATAAGTGGAAGCGGGCTCAGCATATCATTGATAACTTTAGGCAAAGTATTTCTACCTGCTTTACGGCTACATTGTGTAAACAAGCACAGAGTAATTTCAGTTATATTGAACATTACAAAAACCTTCAATCTCAATATGAAATGGGTGCTGATGCTGTTCGTGTAGCTTACTACAAATTAAAAAGATCAGGAATCCCTAATGATGTTAAATATAGGAGTTCAAGTGTGTCTGCACCCAATATAACCTCAAAATTGAATTCTCTTATAGATGGATTTAACTCTGATTTTAAGGATTACTCAGCAAATGCTGCAACCAAGTTAAAAAAGTTTTGGAGTCTCGTGGAAACTGGAAGTAGGGTTGATGTTAAAAATTCACACTTTAAAGGTCATCAATTTTACACATATGATAGTGAATTATACAGAAGAGACGACTTAGGTAATATTTTCTTTGGTTATGCTGGCAAAGTATTTGGTTACAGTGATTCATTTCTAACAGCGGGAGCAGGTGGCTATCAGATATATTCTGGAACTTCGCAATGGTCATACTATTCTACATGGTTTGATGATCCGAGAGATTCGGCGATGATAGGTGTAGGGGTTAGTATTTACAACAAATCACATTAAAGAGAGTTGAGGGGTATGAACGACTTATTAAGGTATGTTTTTAATCCTGTTATACATCTAATAATTACTTTTGTTGTCGGTCTTCTAATTTTTAATTTTGAGTGGCTCATGACGGAATGGGTTTTGGTAGTGTTTTTCTCCATCTCTGTTATGGTGAACGTCGTGACTTTTGGCTACACAACTAAGAAAGATAAATGGAGATACTTTTTCTTGAGTATAGCAATTTTTATTTTTATGGTAGTGTTTTGTGCAATATTAAGAAATATGATAGGTAATCAAGATACTGAAGTTGAGGGGAATATAGCAGATGGTCTTATTTTGCTTGTTATACTATTTCTCTCTCTACTTTCAATTATTATAGGTAATTTGATTGGGGTTATTTTGGTGAAATATAAAAAAAGGTGAGTTTTCGAGGCAAAGACAGCATATCATGCCACATGTGAGTTCAACTCCATGTGGTTTCTTTTTTACACTGTTGGAAATACGCTTTATAAACTAGGATACGTATGAAGGGAAGTTGGGTAATCCTCTCACGTTGAATTTGTATACGTATGTAGAGAATAACCCGTTGAGGTATGTTGATCCTAGTGGCCGTATGGCAAAAGAACTCATTAATAGGATTTTTGCAACGTTTTCAAGAAAAAATAATACAGAAAAAATGATAAATACTGTTATTTCTGCTAATGGTAATAAAGATACTGGAAGGTATCAAGCATTCCATGAAATTACTCAAATTATTGCAGGAAGATCAATTCATCGGCAGACAGGTCTGGCTACACAGTTGGAATATCATATTGAAGAACAGACTCCTTGGTGGCGACCTAATAAGCATTATTGGGTAGATATTGTAACTTCTAATTTTCAAATGTGGGAAGTTAAACCAAGAAAAGAAGTGTTTTCTTTTAACGCTTCTATTGAGGGACTTTATGAAAATGCTGAAGCTCAACTAAATAAATATGCTTCCCTGAACAACAAACTTAAGAGAGGACAGCAATTTGATGATATATTAGGAGTAGGGATTGTTGGAGATCTTAAAATGAATATTGACTTCTATGATAAAAAATTCAACGCCGAGGAAGAGAAAATAAAGGAAAAGATCATGTCGGTGCATGTTGATTTTTTTTGGGAAATGAATCTGAAAGATAGAAATGATCCCAAAAACAAAGAAGTAGCAAAAGAAATTTCTAATGAACTTAGAGAGATTAGAGAAATGCTCGACGATTTAAATAATTAAATATACTCGGAGCCACATGTGAGCTTGACTCAATGTGGCTTCTTTTTTGAAATTTAATAGATTAACGGTACGCTTTATAAACTAAGATACGTATGAAGGTAAGCTAGGTAATCCTCTATCTTTGAATTTATATGCATATGTCATGAATAACCCACTGAAGTATATTGATCCTTCTGGGCATGAAGCAGCATTCAAGCTTGATTGGCGTCAATTTCAACGAGAAAGTTTTCGAGTAATTGAAGGTGGGGCAAAAGGTGGAAGCAAAGGAGGTAGAGCGGGCGGTTTTCTTGGTGGAGTTCTAGGAGGATTTTTAGGTTCCATTTTTAATCCAAGTCCTGTTGGAGAGAGCCAACAAGGTATTAATGAAGATTTTGCTAAAGTAAGTAAATTAACGATATTATCACTTGAAAATGCTGAAAAATACAGAAAAGATAAAACGGGGAGATATGTTTATCGAGCTTTGAATTCAGCGAATGTAGGAACTTTGATGAAAGGGAAAGGAATATTGTCCAAGCATACATTCCCGAATAGAGAATGGAGTTTACTTGAGCATATCACGTATAATCCCTCATCGTCTGGCGATGATAATTCAATTGGATTGATCCATGGATATCGACAACTAGGAATTTAGATTATGCAATGAAGCTCAATTCAGAAGGTGATAAAAGGGGAGTTGTAATAATAGATATTACAAAAGCAACCTCAAAGCGTGTAAATCCATATTATGAATTTGATGGAATTAATGATGATGCAGCTGCTATTTCCTTTGGTGAAGAAGAGTTATCTTTTTATCAGTATATAAACCAATCTGCAATAAAGGGGTATTTACCATGAGTGAAGAACGTATAACAGAATTGGAAGATACTCTTAAGAAGAATATGGTTCCATTTTTTCCACGCTTAAGAGTTCATGGTGAGGTATTAGTAGTTGAACTGACAACAATATCCGAATGTTTAAAGGAGTTGTTTCATTTAATCCATGGTCAAGAATATGTAAAAAGGAGCCTAGTAGAAAGATTATTTTATCTATACACAAGACTTGATTCTGAAACTGGTTATTTATCTGAAGAAGAGTTAGAGAAAAATGGTGAACTAATTAGAAGAGTACTGAATGAAGTTCGTGATATTATTAGTATCGAAAGCAGATATATGAAGTAAGGCTGTTGGATTGACAAAGATCTTGTGTATTTACCACATGCGTATTTTTAGGTGCATGTGGTTTCTTTTTTTCCACTAATAGGATGCGCTTGCTGGTGAAGAAGAGCTGTCTTTCTATCAGTATATACAGCAATTTGCGATAAAGGGGTATCTACCATGAATGAAGAACGAATAACCGAATTAGAAGGTATTCTTTATAAGCACATGATATTGTTTTTTCCACATATACGAGTTCGTGGTGAGGTATTAATGGATGAACTCGCAGAAATGTCCCAATGTCTAAAAGAATTATTTTCTTTAATCCACGGTCAAGAATACGTGAAAAGGAGCCTAATTGAAAAATTATTCTTGTTGTACACTACACTGAAATCCGAATCAGGTTATTTAACTGTTGAGGAATCGGCTAAAAGTAGTGAATTAATTATTAGAGTACTGAATGAAGTTCGCGATATTATTAGCATCGAAAGTAGATATATGAAGTAAATATGAAGTAATATTGTTGAAATGACGAAGATCTTGTGTATTTACCACATGCGTTTTTAGTTGCATGTGGTTTCTTTTTTCAATATTAGGTGCGCTTTATAAACTAGGATACGTATGAAGGGGAACTCAATAACCCGCTTAGTTTGAACTTATATACGTATGTGATTAATAACCCCTTGAAATATTTCGATCCGAGCGGACATCGATACCAAACTTACAATTTGATGGAGCTTGAATTAGTACTCGACCATGCTATGGGATTAAGCTCTACACGAGATCCTGAATAATGGGCAACTCGCTCATACTTGGGTACTGTGTTCGAACCTATTTTTAACGATCAGGATAACAACCAATTCAAATATTTGTTTGGATTAGCGACTCAAACCAGTTCATACGGTAACAGTTCAGGAAATGCCGATTGGGCAAAAGGTGAGTTACTTGATGCTTATGATACATGGTAAATGGGCTCTGTTATGGCAACTGTGGCAGGAGGAACACTTGGTTCCATTGGTGGAATGGGCTCTATCAAGGGAACAGGTAAAGGTCTTGAAACACGAGGTTATAAGGCTCAAGCAGGGGAACGTACTTTTGAAGGGAATGTAAAGAAGAATGTTCCGGCAGATAAAGAAACAAAGTTACACACTCAATCGTCGGGATTTAACAATGTAGGTCAATCAGGAGGGAAATTCAAAAGATTTGGTAGCGATTAACATGCTAATTTATCCCCACACGTTCATCAACCCCTACGAAATGTCAACCGTTCAGGGAACATTAGGGGTTCTGTTGGAAGTAAAACAAAAAATGGAGGAGTGACATCTCCTACAAGGAAAGATGTAAGTCAACTTTATAATTATCGTAATAACGGGAAGTATAGACCTTAACTTTCGAGGGGGGTATGTATGTCATATTCAATTTTTGATTGCTCCCAGTTTATAACTTTTAACTGTGATGAGGAAATTTTAAAGAAAGAAGTAGCTCGATTTGAAAGACTAGGAATAAAGGTGCTTTTAAAAGAAGAATTAACTGAGAAGAAACAAGCATATCTAAAGCCATTTCTTCAGAAAACAGTAATTGAACTATTTGACCAAGAGTTTGTAGGTCTGTTTGAGGATTGGGAGGAAGAAGGAAACCCGCCAATTGAAATTATCAACCTGAAAACAGAAACCGCTGAATTTTGTAGTCAGATGGACATAAAATCTTTGAAGTTAATTATCATATCATGCGCTTCAGAAAATATTGAGGAAGACACAATTATTAGTAAGACGGTTCATATTGACCAGTTTTACGCAGGACTTTTTGTACTTTCCAAGTGGAACTTCAAAGAAGTTGCTGATAATTTGATTCTTACAATTAATCTGTAGTCATCTTTTCTATACCTTGATTGGCTTCTTGGGGCCGTTATAGGTTTATTTTTCCAATAGCTCTCTTCTTGGATACAAGGTGTGGGCTATTGGACGCTTACGGATAAAGCACGGAAGCTCACAGTCTATGATTACTCCAATTTCGATCAATGACTGCTCTAAAGGAAGTAGATAGTTATTGCGCAGCGGTAGATTATGCTGTTTCTGTCTTGTTGAAAAAAGTTCACTACTCCCGTTTTTCAGAAAAATCCGCAGATGTTCCATTTATTATCTTCAAAACTTGATAAAAAAGATTCGTATGAGTTCGCCAACAGGGGACTTCCTCTATTATGGAGGTGGTTCCCTTTTTGTGTTAAAAATTCTGTTCGGGTTGATACATCATCAGCCCTTGTATGTTGGTACATAAACGCCCATTAGTCGCTCACTATTTATGGAAGAGAAACTTTTTTGCTGAAATCGGCACGATCGTGCAGTGGGCTGTGACGATGGGGCGAATGCCCGCATATGATGGATTAGGCTTAGACTGGAGCCCGTCGGAAAGGAGAGAGCACATGAAGAAGAAGAAAGAAGTCCGCTCGAACAAAGGTAAAAAACCGCTCTATTATGTCGATGATCCGAACACGTCAGAATTAAAAATGCTCGATCGGATGATGAAAACAAAAAAAGTTGTGGAAGAGCAGAAAAAAATGGCCAGCATTAACGCTTTAGCGGAGATGCCGACCGAATCAGCTCCCCTTAACCGGACAGACGAACGGATGGAGTCTCATGTTGATGATGCTGATCTTTTATCTGCTGAGCATGAGGCACATCGTTCAGATACACGCAATAATGATGCGCTATCGTCTGCTCCGGGCTTACAAAAACGGTTGTCATCTGAACGGACGGAGCAAGATGTTGCGTATGGAGGCAGTGATTTAGGTGCTTCACGGGATGTTTCTGCTTTTATGCAACCGGATAGTACAGCTAGAAGTTTCTCGCGAGACTCGAACAGAGAATCAAGGGAGTCAAGAGAATATAGGGATCGGGAAGCAAGAGAAGCTAGGGAATCAAGGGGAAACAGAGAAGTAGGTAGCAGAGCGTCATCTGGAAGAGGCACAGAACCGAGGGGCGTGTCATCACGAGGCAGAAGCCAGTCGGCAACAGAGCGCGACGCGATAATTGAGCAAGGCGATCTTTTGCCTGACAGGATTGTTGAACCTGCTGAACTTGAAGGGATAGGGGCATCAACCGACGAAGGAAGAAGCAGCAGCGGCGCAAGTAAAAGTGAATTCACCGGCTTGGACAACGAAAAAGTGAATTCGGATACGTATGAAATGGAAAGCGTGTCAATGAGTGGTGAATCCAAACCTACTCGCGGTATTCCCCCTATCGCTAAGGCACATGAGGAATTGACCGACACGAGCAACCTCAGCTCCACTGGCCGACCGAACAGGAGTGCCAAGCAAAAAGAAATGCAGGCCCGATCAAGAATGGAGCAGACTCCGAAACCGGATGAGTCGCGTATCTCAGTTGATGAGCAGGAAGCTATCCCAAACCCAAACGAGATTCAAGGCAGCGCAAACATAGGCCCAAACTCAAGCTCGAACTCAAACCCAAACTCAGACCCAAACCCAAACTCAAGGCCCAACCCAAACGTAAACCCAAATCCAAACCCCAACCCAAATCAAAATCAAAATCCAAATCCAAATCCAAGCGTAGGCGCGGGCTCCAACCAAAGCTCAAGTGAAGCAGATCGCGAACAATGGCTGCAAGAAAAGCGGAACAAGCGGACCAAAGCATTTATTTACACCGATGATATTGCCGATGAATCGGTTACAAATGAGAAGTTGGCATCGTATGCGATCAGCGGCTCTAAAATAAAGCGTGAAAGTATCGACTCCGATGCGTTGCGAGACTACTCGGTATCTACCATTAAAATTGCCGATGGGGCCATAACAGGCTCAAAAATTGCACCAGAGTCAATAGCTGGCGAGCATTTAATTCGCAATGCCATTTCAGGTGGTAAAATTCGAGATCGTTCGATTACAGGCGAAAAAATTAAAGACGGCAGCATCACGTCCGAAAAGCTTGCCGATAAGACGATCGACTCTGACAAAATCGCTGAAGGTTCCATTCAAACGAAACATTTGAGCGCCTTTATCATTTCAACCGAGTTGCTGCAAGATCAAGCGATTACTTCGGACAAAATTCGAAGCGGAGCTATTCATCCTGAAAATTTAGCGAATGAAGCCATCGATACCTCGAAGCTCGCGGAGGAGTCTGTTACGACCTCGAAGCTGCGTAGTGCTTCGATAACGAGCGATAAGTTGGCTCCTGGCAGCGTAAAGAGCGGACACTTGCTAGACGGTAGTGTAACGGGTAGGGCGATTGCAGAGCAAGTGATCGAAAGTCGTCACATCGGCCAAGGACAAATTAAAGGCGAGCACATTGCGCCAGGGGCGTTAGTCGGTGTGCAATTGCAGCCGCAATCCATCACCGCTGTGCACATTTTGCCTGGCTCGGTTCAAACGCAACATCTACAAGAGGAAGTCGTTCACCAAGAGCATATTGGGCAAGGCGAAATTCAAGGCTGGCACTTAACCGAGCAGGCGGTTACTTCCGGTAAGTTGGCCGATCAAGCGATTACGACGATTAAGCTCGTGGATCATGCGGTCACCTCATCCAAAATTGCAGATCAAAGCGTCGTCCCCCACAAAATTGCAGACGAAGCCGTACAGACGCGGCACATCGCGAAACAGTCAGTCGGCTCACAACAACTATCTCCATCATCTGTGACAGCACAGCATATTGCTACCGAAGTAGTAGGTAGCGATCATATCGTAAGGGAAAGTATTGATGAGCGTCATCTCAAGGACGGTTCAGTGACTTCCTATATCATCGCTGAGCAAGCTGTGCAAAGTAAGCACATTAGCATGCATGCGGTCGAAACCCTGCACATTCGTGACGAGGCCATTACGACCGACAAGCTCGGCACAGCTAGCGTGATCACGGAAATTATTGCGGACAACGCCGTTACACATCAGAAGCTGGCCGAATGGAGTGTCACGGCTGATAAGCTTGCTGATGCCAGCGTACAAGCGCGTCACATTAGTGATGGCGCGATTACAGCTCAAGCGATTGAGATTTGCTCCGTACTAGACGGCCATATCGCACCTGGTGCAATCGGCAGTGAGCATATTCGTGCCCATGCTATCGAATCGTCGATGCTCAAAAACGATTCCGTCACAAGCGATAAAATGGCAGCGCACGCGGTACGGGATCGGCATATTGGCGCTGGAGTCGTATACTCGCACCATTTGGCCGACCATGTGATTACTTCATTAAAGTTGTCGCCAGAAAGTGTGTCCACGGACAAAGTCAGCGATATGGCCGTTACAACAAGCAAGCTGGCTAACCAAAGCGTAACAGCAGATAAATTAGCTGCTGACAGTGTCGAGCAGATGCATTTGACAGAAGGAGCCGTCACGGGCGAAACGATTCGAGATAAGTCCATTCAAGCCCGCCATCTTACTCCCGATTCTGTTCATGTCGAGCATATTGCGGCTGACTCTGTAAATACGGAAGCGATACAGGCTGAAGCCGTCACAAGCGATCAGTTGGCGTCCAGCAGTGTTACTTCCCGCCACATCGCGCCAAGTAGCATTCGTCCTACCCATCTTGCAGATGAATCCATTCAAGGCAGCCATATTCAGCAAAATAGCTTAAGTACCGCACATTTTCAAGATCAAGCGATTACCCAAGACAAAGTTGCTTTCAATAGCATTGGTTCTGAGCAACTGCAAACAGACAGCATAGCAGCGATTCATTTACAAGACGGAACGATTACAGCTGCGAAACTAGGCCAACAGGTCATTCAGGCTGCACATTTAACACCGGATATTATTAACCAAGTCCATCTTGCTGACGGCAGCGTAACCGAGCGTCACATCCAACCGCAGGCGATCACGACAGATATGCTACAGGACAACAGTGTTACGCAAGATAAGATTGCTGCTAACGCGATTATTGGGAAGCACATTGCGCTAGAGACGATTTCCGGCAAGCATTTACGTGTGGAGTCGGTGCAAGGCTATCATTTGAAAAAGGGAAGTATATCGATCGCGCATCTTGGCGGAGATGTGCTGACAGGCGACTTCATTGCCGATCAAAGCTTAACGGGCGATAAGCTGCAAGATGGTTCAATTACCGGAACGCACATTGCGGATGCAGCTCTGAACACCCAGCATTTGCAGGATGGTGCCATAACAGCTGCCAAGTTGGCTAAAGGAGCCGTTGAAGCTGCTCACATCATGGAGGCTGCTGTAGAAGGCAGACATATTAGCCTGCAGGCGATAAGCGGGGAGCATCTTCAAAGCGAAACCTTAACAGGGATTCACCTTGCAGCGGGTGCCATTCAATCGTCACATGTGTATGCTGCCGCGATTACAGCTGAACATATAGCTCTTGGCGCAGTCACGACAGAGGCCATTGCTGACCACGCGATCGACTCGCAGCAAATTGCTGCCCAAGCGGTGACGAGTGAGCATATTGCATTTGGATCTGTCTCAGGGGATCATTTGCATACAGAAAGTATTGGCAGTGAGCATTTGCAAATTTCTTCTGTAGGCTCGCTTCATTTGCAGGCAGAACTTATTGACGCCCGACATTTAAAGTCGAGCATTATCGTGTCCGAGCATTTGACAGAAGGTGCGATCCTTCCTCATCACTTGCGTGAGCAAAGTATTAGCGCAGCCCATTTGCAAGCGGACATTATTCGGACAGAAATGTTACAAGAAGGGGCCGTTGAGCGTAGCAAATTGGCCGACAATGCCGTAAGCGCCTTGAAGTTGGCTGATTCAGCAGTTGAGGGCCGCCACATCACAGACTCAGCCGTGCGCGGCAAACATATTGCCCTGTCTTCCATTGAAGGCAAGCATATTGCCGAATGCGAAATTATGTCCGAACACCTTTTGCCTAAATCGGTTACATCTCGTCATATTGCAGAGGCCAATGTGCAGACGGCTCACTTGGTGGATCGATCCATTACGAATGATAAGTTGTCTGACGGCGTAGTGACGTCTGAAAAATTGGCGCCAAAGTCAGTACGGAGCGAGCATATTGAACCGCACTCTATCGGGGCATATATGATGCAGGACGGCAGTGTACTCAATGAAAAATTGGCTGAGGGCAGCGTGACAAGCAACAAAATTGGGAAACGTGCCATTACGTCAGCCCATTTGATTGCGCAGTCGATCCAAACCGAGCACCTTGACAACGCCATTATCGAAGCGCGTCATATTAGTGACCATGCGGTGCGTACTCACCATATTGGTATAGGTGAAATCGATAGTTTACATTTGTCTGACAGTTCAGTCAGCAGTCAGAACATTCAACATGCAGCTATTCACGGTTATCATGTGGTTGACGGTGCGATTACGAGCGACAAGTTGACGGACGGGGCCGTAACGGGCAGCAAAGTCGCCCGTGGCAGCATGGCAACCGAACACTTGCAGTTGCAATCCATAACGAACGCTTTGCTGCAAGATGAGAGCGTGACCGTTGATAAATTAGCAGCGGGCAGCATTACAAGCGATAAACTCGTTACCGGTGCGGTTGGTTCTGAACAGCTGGCGGTTGAGGGCGTTAATGGTGAGCATTTGGCCAATCATGCGGTTAGCTCGCGACATTTGGCAGACCATGTGATACAGGCGCGTCATTTGGGCACTGGTGAAATTCAGACCGAGCATTTGCAAGAGTATGTAATCGGGCCGAATCAGTTGCAAGCTTCGGCCGTACACGGCGAGCATCTTGCCGACGGTTCAGTTAGCGCAGAGAAGCTTGACAATCGGGCGGTCTACGGTAAAAAAATTGCGCTGAAGTCGATTAACAGTGAGCATATTCAAGACGATGCGTTAACTACGTCTATGTTGCAGCATGGCAGCGTTTCGAATGAGAAGTTGGCGAACGGCGCTGTTACCGGACAAAAGGTTGCGACAGAATCGATTAGCTCGGCACATATGCGGATCGAGTCTATTTTGGCAGAACACTTAGCTACCGGAGCGGTGTCCGGTCGCACGATACGCAACCATACTATCGAAGGTATTCACGTGGCAAATGGAGCGATCACTGGCGAGCATATACATCCGCAGGCCGTAGGGCCACAGCATATGCAGTCGTACGCGATTCATGCTGAACACATCCAAGACGAAGCTGTCAGCTCGACGAAGCTAGCGAAAAGCGCGGTGCAGGCTGCGCATTTAGGTGAAGATACAGTAGCCGCTAAACATATTCAAGCAGGTGCTGTGGATGAGGCTGCATTGGCCAGTGGGGTTGTTACAGCGGATAAAATTGCGCCACAAGCGATTCAAAGCCATCACCTTGCATCAGGGGCCGTACATGCTGAACATTTATCAGCAGGTGTTGTTACCCAAGAGCATCTTCGTTCAAATACGGTGCATGCTCAACATTTGGCCAACATAAGCGTCTCGTCCGAGAAGCTACAAGCTGAGGCGGTACAGAGCGACCATATTGCCGCATTGTCGATTCGGTCCCATCATTTGGCTGATCACGCCATACGATCGTATCACTTATCTGAAGGTTCTGTCTCACGTGAAGCCTTGTCTGACGGGGCGGTGACTGGCGAAAAACTCACCAAGCAGGCTATACGTGCCGAGCATGTACAGGATGGTGCCATTCAGGAGCAAGGACTGGGAGATAGTAGTGTAACGACGGCGAAGCTGGCTACGCGCAGTGTAACGAGTGAAAAATTAAGCGATGGCGCCGTGTCGTCTACGAAGCTGCAAGCGGAGGCCGTACAGCAGAGCCATATTGCACCTAATGCGATTCAATCTGATCATCTCGTAAACGGCGTAGTCAAAGGACGTCACATCGCTTTAGGTGAAATTACGTCAGAACATTTGCAGCCCATGTCTATTGGTCCCGAACATTTGCAGGCGGGATCTTTCCAACTGCATCATTTTATGTTGGATGAATTAGGCGGCGAGCGGTTAGCTGATAAGTCAATTACAGGTAATAAATTAGCTTGGCAGACGCTGACATCAGACCATTTACAACCGGAAAGTATTCGTGGCGAGTCGTTGCGCAACGGCAGTATTACATCGGAAAAAATGGCTTTCGGTGCCGTGCAAACGGGGCAACTTGGCATCGAGTCAGTAGGCCGACATCATTTTCAAGAAGGAGCTGTAACCGAGAATGCGTTAGCAGATGGTAGTGTGACGCAGTCGAAGCTGGCTCCTAAGTCGGTCGTAGCAGCGCATTTGAACATTGGCATTGTGCGTAAAGAACATTTAAACAACGATGTATTTGCTGCTTTTGCCCATGAAGTGCAAAATAGTGTTTCGACTTGGATGCCGGATGGTGTGGTACAGCATGCGCATATGGCAGTGGAGTCTGTTGGCAGTAGGCAGATGCAGCCTGAAGCCGTAGGCGAAAGAGCGTTGAAGGATGGCAGTGTAACCGGAGCGAAGCTATCGGCAGGAGCGGTGACGAGCGATCACTTAGCGGAAGGCGTCGTGACAGCTGCTCATCTCGCAGATGGAGCAGTGAAGGAAGCGGCTCTTAAAAATGGCAGCGTAACAGGAGCGAAGTTGTCGATCGGAGCTGTGAACGGCGAGCATCTCGCAGTCGGAGCAGTAACAGCCGAACATCTCGCAGCTGGAGCAGTAATGGAAGCAGTGCTGCAAGATGGCAGTGTGACGGGAGCGAAGCTGTCGAGCAGAGCCGTAACCGGCGACCATCTCGTGGTCGGAGCAGTGACAGCCGAGCATCTAGCTGATGGGGCGGTAGCGGAAGCAGCGCTGCAAGACGGCAGTGTAACGGGAGCGAAGCTGTCTGTAGGAGCAGTGACTGGCGACCATCTCGTGGTCGGAGCAGTGACAGCCGAACATTTAGCAGCTGGAGCAGTAATGGAAGCGGCGCTACAAGATGGCAGTGTGACAGGATCGAAGCTGTCTGTAGGTGCAGTGACAGGGGATCAGCTCGCGGTCGGAGCAGTGGTAGCCGCTCATCTCGCAGCTGGAGCAGTAATGGAAGCAGCGCTGCAAGATGGCAGTGTGACGGGAGCAAAGCTGTCGATCGGAGCTGTATCCGGCGATCATCTCGTGGTCGGAGCAGTGACAGCCGAACATCTAGCAGTTGGTGCGGTAGAGGAAGCAGCACTGCAAGATGGCAGTGTGACGGGAGCGAAGCTGTCTGTAGGTGCAGTGACTGGTAATCATCTGGTGGTCGGAGCAGTGACAGCCGAACATCTAGCTGATGGCGCGGTGGATGAATCCGTGCTGCAAGATGGTAGTGTGACAGGATCGAAGCTGGCAGCGGAGTCCGTAATGGCTGAGCATATTGCCAATGGAGCGATAGATACCGTCCATATTGCTGTGAATGCTGTTGATGAGATGGCGTTAAAAAACGGCAGTGTCACGGGAGCGAAGCTGGCAGCAGGTGCTGTCAAGAGCGCTCATATATCGGGCAGCGCCATCGCAGCCGAGCACATAGCGGCTAATGCGGTAGGCGAGCTTGCGCTAGCAGACGGAAGCGTAACAAGTGAAAAATTAACGAAGCGGTCCATTGGTGCATCTCATCTCGCACATAACGCTGTGCATACGGAGCATGTTGGCAATGGGATTATCGAGGCGCGACATATAAGCGATTATGCGGTTCGCACACATCATATTGGGTCGGGCGAAATCGAAGCGCATCATTTGACGGACGCCATGATTAACAGTTTACATTTACAATTTGGCGCGGTGCAGACAGGGCATATCGCTGACAACACGGTAACGGCGAATAAGTTGGCCGAAGGAGCTGTAACAAGCAACCATATCGTAGCAGACGCAATTGGAACCGAACATTTACAGTTTGATTCGATTACTAGTTCTTTACTACAAGACGACAGCGTTACAGCAAGTAAAATTTCGGATGCAAGTATAACGAGAGAAAAGCTTACAACGGGTGCAGTGGGTGCTGAACAGCTTGCTGGTGAATCTGTGCATCGAGAGCATATTCATTATGAAGCTGTCGGAGAAGAGCAGCTAGCTGATAACGCTGTGCGAAGCCGCCATATTGGTATTGGCGAAGTAGCGGGAGCTCATTTACAACCTAACCTTATCGAATCTGGGCATATTCAGCCAGCGGCGGTGCAACAGGCTCATCTTGCTCGTCATGCTGTGAACACGGAGAAGCTGGCCGACGGCGCTGTGCGTAGTGAACAGTTAGCTGCTCAAGCGGTTGGCGCGGAGCATATGCAAGCTGATGCTATTTCTTCTGACTGCTTGCAAAATGGCAGCGTTACGTCTGAGAAGCTCACTCATGAAGCGGTAACGAGGGAGAAAATAGCTCCTGCTGCTATCGGTGCCATACATCTGTCGGCGGGTGCGATTTTGGAAGGGCACTTGAATGCTGGGATCGTATCTTCAAGTACACTTGCGCCTAAAGCGGTTGAAAAAACGCATATCGCAGGTGGGGCGGTAAATACGGAGCATCTTGCTGCGCATGCAATTGAACCGCAACACATTCAAGCTTCGGCCATTCGTACCGAGCATTTGAAGGATGGCATTATTGCAACTGAAAAACTGGCATATGGAGCAGTTGAATCCGTTAATTTAGCTGATTATGCAGTAACTGCACGTCATATTCAACATCGAGCAGTAACGTCTACAGCACTTGAGAACGGCTCAGTAACGTCAGAGAAGTTAGCTATGAACGTCGTGCTGAGTGAGCATATTCAGCCTGGTGCTATTGGGAAAACGGAGCTGGATGAGGGCAGTGTAACAACTGGGAAATTAGCGGACAACAGTATAACGGCGCATAAGCTGCAAGCGGAGGCCGTTCAGAGTGAGCATATTGCGCCGCATGTGGTTCAGACGGAGCATATTGCTGCCGGAGCGATTCGAGCTCGTCATATCGGCTTCGGAGAAATTACCTCGGTGCATGTTCAGAAAATGTCGATCGGTCCAGAGCATTTGCAAGTAGGCGCATTCCAAATGCAGCATTTTATGCAAGGTGATTTTCATGGCGAGAAGCTGCAGGATGGCACGATAACGTCTGAAAAACTAGCGGCTAGAGCAGTGGAGTCAGCCCATATTAGTGAAGCTGCTATACGTCAAGAGCATTTGAGCGATGAGGTGCTGCGAACGATTACGGATGTGGTTCGTGACGGCGTAGCGGTGCTGTTAGCAGACGATAGTGTAACGACGGAAAAGTTGTTGGATGGAAGTGTAACGACGGAAAAGTTGTTGGATGGAAGTGTAACGACGGAAAAGTTGTTGGATGGAAGTGTGACGGCAGAGAAGTTGTTGGATGGAAGTGTGACGGCAGAGAAGTTGTTGGATGGAAGTGTGACGACGGAGAAGCTGTTGGATGGAAGTGTGACGGCAGAGAAGCTGTTGGATGGAAGTGTGACGACGGAGAAGTTGTTGGATAGAAGTGTGACGACGGAGAAGTTGTTGGATGGAAGTGTGACGGCAGAGAAGCTGTTGGATGGAAGTGTGACGACGGAAAAGTTGTTGGATAGAAGTGTGACGACGGAGAAGTTGTTGGATGGAAGTGTGACGACGGAGAAGTTGTTGGATGGAAGTGTAACGGCTGAGAAGTTGTTGGACGGAAGTGTAACGACGGAGAAGTTGTTGGACGGAAGCGTGACGACGGAGAAGCTGTTGGATGGAAGTGTGACAGCAGAGAAGTTGTTGGATGGAAGTGTGACGGCGGAGAAGTTGTTGGATGGAAGTGTGACGACGGAGAAGTTGTTGGACGGAAGCGTGACGACGGAGAAGTTGTTGGACGGAAGTGTGACGGCGGAGAAGCTGTTGGATGGAAGTGTGACAGCAGAGAAGTTGTTGGATGGAAGTGTGACGACGGAGAAGTTGTTGGATGGAAGTGTGACGACGGAGAAGTTGTTGGATGGAAGTGTGACAGCAGAGAAGTTGTTGGATAGAAGTGTGACGACGGAGAAGTTGTTGGATGGAAGTGTGACGGCGGAGAAGTTGTTGGATGGAAGTGTGACGGCAGAGAAGTTGTTGGACGGAAGTGTGACGACGGAGAAGTTGTTGGATGGAAGTGTGACGGCGGAGAAGTTGTTGGACGGAAGTGTGACGACGGAGAAGTTGTTGGACGGAAGTGTGACGACGGAGAAGTTGTTGGACGGAAGTGTAACGACGGAGAAGTTGTTGGACGGAAGTGTGACGACGGAGAAGCTGTTGGATGGAAGTGTGACGGCAGAGAAGTTGTTGGATGGAAGTGTGACGACAGAGAAGTTGTTGGATGGAAGCGTAACGGCGGAGAAGCTGTTGGACGGAAGTGTGACGGCTGAGAAGTTGTTGGACGGAAGTGTGACGGCGGAGAAGCTGTTAGATGGAAGTGTGACGACGGAGAAGTTGTTGGATGGAAGTGTGACGGCATCTAAAATTGCATTTGGTACTATCGCTGATGTTCATATTGTTCCTAACTCCATTCAGGCTGTTCATCTGGATGAGACATTGCGTCAGTTTTTGGAAGATGCGATTCAACCTAAAGATCAGCAAGTCTTATCGGTAGGCGAAATTCGTGCCGAGCATATTTGCGAGTCTGCAATTGAAATGCATCATTTGCAAGAAGAAGCTGTGAGTACGGTAGCATTACAAGATGGTTCTGTAACAGCGGAAAAATTAGGTTACCACGCGGTAAGTTCCATCCATTTACAAGAGCATATCGTTAATGCCGCTCACCTTGAGTCTCGGGCTGTTGGCTCGGATCAGTTAGATGTTCTATCTGTTAAAAGTGAGCATTTGGCACCATTGGTCGTGCAAGCAAAGCACATTGCTTTTGGATCGATTCATAGCTCTCATCTAGTAGCAGGGGAAATTGCCAGCCAACATCTTTCGGCGAACAGTGTACAGTCTGCACATTTGGAAGTGGACGCTGTCCAATCTGCACATGTTGCTGCTGGGGCTATCGAAACACGCCATATTGCGGATGGAACGGTCGGGTCTGCCCAATTGGCAGAGCAAAGCATACAAGAAGGCCATATCGCAGAAGGCAGTATTCAATCGCTTCATTTAGCAGATGGCATCCTTGAAGCACGTCATTTTGGACCGCTCTTAATGAACAACGCTAATTTACAGCCGGATTCGGTTGGGTATGAGCATTTACAACACGATACGGTGCAGGCGATTCACCTTGTAGATGGGGCCATTGTAACGAATAAGCTCGCGGATAGTGCTGTTACAAGTCATAAGCTTGCAATGGACAGCGTGCAAGCGCCGCACATCGGGGAAGCAGCGATAGAAGCGCGGCACTTAAGCGCTGGCGTAGTGCAAGCCGGACACATCGAGCAAGGAGCGATAAGCGCTGCGCATTTGACGGCAGACAGCGTGCAAGCACCGCATGTCGGGGAAGCAGCGATTGAATCGTGGCACTTAAGTGCTGGCGCTGTGCAAGCCATGCACATCGAGCAAGGAGCGATAAGCGCTGCGCATTTGACGGCAGACAGCGTGCAAGCGCCGCATGTCGGGGAAGCAGCGATTGAAGCGCGGCACTTAAGCGCTGGAGCAGTGCAAGCCATGCACATCGAGCAAGGAGCGATAAGTGCTGCTCATTTGACGGCAGACAGCGTGCAAGCGCCGCATATCGGGGAAACAGTGATCGAAGCGCGGCACTTAAGTGCTGGCGCAGTGCAAGCCGGACACATCGAGCAAGGAGCAATAAGCGCCACTCATTTGACGGCAGGCAGCGTGCAAGCGCCGCATGTCGGGGAAGCAGCGATTGAATCGTGGCACTTAAGTGCTGGCGCTGTGCAAGCCATGCACATCGAGCAAGGAGCGATAAGTGCTGCGCATTTGACGGCAAGCAGCGTGCAAGCGCCGCATGTCGGGGAAGCAGCGATTGAAGCGCGGCACATAAGCGCTGGCGCAGTGCAAGCGATGCATATCGGCCAAGGAGCAGTGCAAGCCGAACACATCGAGCAAGGAGCAATAAGCGCCGCTCATTTGACGGCAAGCAGCGTGCAAGCGCCGCACATCGGGGAATCAGCGATCGAAGCGCGGCACTTAAGCACTGGCACAGTGCAAGCGATGCATATCGGCCAAGGAGCAGTGCAAGCCGGACACATCGAGCAAGGAGCGATAAGCGCCGCTCATTTGACGGCAGACAGTGTGCAAGCGCCACATATCGGGGAAGCAGCGATTGAATCGTGGCACTTAAGCGCTGGCGCAGTGCAAGCGATGCATATCGGCCAAAGAGCAGTGCAAGCCGGACACATCGAGCAAGGAGCAATAAGCGCCGCTCATTTGACGGCAAGCAGCGTGCAAGCGCCGCACATCGGGGAAGCAGCAATCGATTCGCGGCACTTAAGCGCTGGCGCAGTGCAAGCCATGCATATCAACCAAGGAGCGGTAACAACAGCTCATTTGGCATCAAATAGCGTGCAGGCACAGCATATTTCCGCCGGAACCATTCAGGGCGTGCATTTGGCTGCCGATGTAATAGCAAGTCATCATCTTATGGAAGGCGCCATTACCGAATACCATCTCGCCGCTGCTTCGATTTATACAGAGCATGTCGTAGACGGGGCTATTACAGAAGCTCATCTGGCTAAAAGTAGCGTACATTCGGAGCATGTTGCCAAAGGCGCGATTAAAGATCAACATCTTGCTTCGAATATTATTCAGACCGCTCATCTTGCAGCGGGAGCTGTAACCGAGCATCATATTGCTGATGATGCTGTGCAGGCGTCGCATATTGCAGAAGATTCCATCGAAAGTCGCCATATTAGTGTCTATTCCATTCAATCCGCCCATATCGTCGACGAAGCGGTTACAAGTCGTCACCTTGTTGAAGGAACGATTCAGAGTGAACATTTACGAGCGGGTGCAGTCACCCCTGAAAAATGTGCATTTTCACCAGTACGTACGTCTAAAGCCCACAGCGCAGCTCTACAGCAGTTCGGAGCCACACCTTTTTCCTTCAAAGATCATGATGAAAAAATTGAAGTTCAACTTACCTTCGGTGAGGCCTATACGAGCCCTGACTACGTAGTCGTAGCAATGACGAACCATGGGTCGTGCTATGCCGTGTTGAAATCCAAAGCACATGATCATGCCATTATCGAAATAATCCGCACTCGAATCGGACCGCAACCGGTTGGCTTTATATCTTGGATTGCGATTGGATAACGATTAATCATGCATATTCATTCTGTCCACAACGGAATGAACGAACGAAAAGCCGTCAGCATCACGCTGATGGCTTTTTGCATGGGAGTATGAAAAAAGAGTTTATTATTTAGACCTTACGTTACATATGTACAGATGCCGTTGCAACATCCGCTATCGTTCATAAAATGAGATGTATCAATAGCTACTCAGCGCAGGGAGGGAAGCGATGTGCGACGGACGCACCGTGATCGACGGCGCAAATCGACCAAACAAGCCAACATTAAAGCGAGCAAATCATCGACAGCTCGGAACACAGGCCGGTCAAATAAACGGAAGCCATCAAGTAAACAAGTAAGCCATGTCAAGCATGCAGCCAGAAAAAATTCGAAATCAAAGCTGCAAAATAAGCCTGGGAGCAAGAAGTTAAGTCGCCTACATCAATTTCAAGTCAAGTTTCATCCGGAGCCTGTCGTGTCCGTCATTATTCCGGTTATGAATGAACGTGAGACGATTGGAAACGTCATTCAAGAAGCTTCAAAAGCTCATGAGGCGGTTGAAATTATTGTTGTATCAAATGGCACGACAGACGGTTCCGATCGAATCGCAGAAAAAATGGGTGTCAAAGTCATTCGTTATGAGCGGCCACTTGGCCATGATGTAGGAAGAAAAGAAGGGGCGGCGGTAGCGAAAGGGAAAATTTTATTGTTTTTGGACGGGGATATCGTGATTCCTGCCACACAATTGCAAACGTTCGTTCAAGCCATAGAAGGCGGTTCTGACGTAGCTTTAAATGGCTTTTCCGGATCAACGAGTCGTCCCAACGTCCACCCCGTCGTCTTGGCCAAGCATGCGGTGAATGCGTTTTTATCTCGATCAGACCTGAAAGGTAGCTCGATGACAGCTATCCCACACGCCATTAGCCGTCGTGCGCTTGAAGTTATCGGCTTAGATGCGCTGGCGATTCCGCCGCTTGCACATACGATCGCAATCAAGCGTGGTCTGAAGGTTAAAGTCGCGCAAATCGTTGAGGTTGGAAGAAGAAATCGTGTCCGTACCCGTCAGCCAGATCCGTTGGAAAAAATGATTGTAGCTGACAACTTGTACGCGATGCGTTGGCTCGTTGAGCAAGCAGGTAAACGAGGTGGATTCACCGATTTAAATAGACGACGTGAACTAGTGAGGTGAAACAAATGAAGCGGAGGACAACGATTCGCCAACGTGCGTCGGTCAAGCGAATTCGACAGCGAACAAAAGGCAAGCGACTGACAGGGCGTAAGAGAAACACGGCATCGAGGACGCGTGCCGTAGGTATCAATACGAATTCAGACGCGCGTACATCCTTACGTCCGCTGCCAGATTCTAAATTGTTACGCAGTGCTTCTGAAGCAGGGCGTATTGATGGCCAAACGATTGCTTCAATGTCCGAAAAAGCCGACAAAACTTCTGACCTCGCAGCTAAAATGCAGGAACATTTCCGTCGCTATATTCAACCCCATATTAGCCGGTTAAAATCATACGACGAATTGTTGGCGATGGCGGAGGCTTATCGCAATGCATATGTGGGAGCGCATTTGCCAGAGCTTGCCTCGGTCGTCCTCATTCCGTCAGAGAAAAAAATGGCGGTCGTCCTTTGTGCGTATAACGAACAGGACAGTTTGGAATCCGTTTTGAACGAGCTTAAACGCCTTCCGTTACACGAAGTCGTGGTCGTAGTCAACGGTTCTGTTGACGATACATTTGATGTTGCACGCCGCATGCCAAATGCGACGATTATTCATTATAAACATCCTATCGGTCACGATGTCGGTCGCGCTGTCGGAGCTAAAGTGACGACAGCTGACATTATTTTGTTCACTGACGGTGATTTTCCTATTCAAGCAGAGCAGTTGGGTGCGTTTTTATGGGCGGTAGAGCGGGGCGTCGATGTTGCCCTCAATGACATTAGTCCCCTGCTGGACTCCGTCGATAAATATGATGGGCTGTCGTATTGTAAACAGTGGCTAAATCACTGCTTCGGAAGAGGTGATTTACATGCCAATTCGATGACCGCTATCCCCCACGCGCTGAGTCGCAAAGCGTTAACGACCGTTGGTGCCTCTACATTAGCTGTACCACCTAAAGCACAAATGCTCGCGATGATGAAAGGCTTGAACGTACAAACCGCTCACGTCGTGGACGTCATCACGCGCAACCGTATTCGTGAAACGAATATAGGTGCCGACAATGTAGTGGCCCAACTCATCATTGGCGACCATTTGGAAGCTTTTCACACAGCTCTGTTTGAGGGCGGACTTCCGACCCCTCAACCGATGTTGAACCGTGAAAGCATCGCGAAAAGGAGGAACGGCGAATGATTAGCGATTCGCCCTCTACAAGCATTATTATTCCTACTTATAATGGGCTTTCATTACTCATAGAATGTGTTAATGCCATTCGTAAGTATACGACCACGCCTTATCAAATAATTATTGTCGATAACGGCTCTACCGATGGCACCTCGACCTATTGTCGCAATGAGCGATTGACTTATGTATCATTGTCGGACAATCGCGGGTTTACGGAAGCTTGCAATATTGGTATGAAAATGTGTTCCGGTGATGCCGTTCTCCTCTTAAACAATGATGTGGTCGTTTCACATCGCTGGCTGGACAATATGTTGGATGCCCTTTTTTCTGACCCGGAAGTTGGAATCGTGGGACCAACAACGAACTATGCGAGTGGTCGACAGCAGGTCGTACACCCTTATGAACAGTTAGATGAGTTTCATCAGATAGCACTTGAGAAAAATGAACCCGATCCGTCTAAACGCCAGTTCGTGCAACGGATCGTTGGACTTTGTTTTTTGTTCAAACGCAGCTTGATCGATGCAATAGGATTGTTAGACGAACGCTTCAGTCCAGGTCATTATGAAGATGACGATTATTGTTATCGTGCGCGAATGCACGGTTTCAAACTGTTGATGTGCGGGGATGTGCTCGTGCACCATCATGGCAGCGCCAGTTTCCGTAACCTCGGCGATCAAGCATTGAAGGAGCTTGTGGATCGAAATTATCGAGTGTTTCAGGAAAAATGGAACGTCGACCCCCATCTTTTTATGTAAGGAGGGAAGCTCATGAAGGGAATTATTCTAGCGGGCGGTACAGGCACTCGACTTTACCCACTAACTGCACTTATGAACAAGCATTTACTGCCCGTAGGGATGCATCCCATGATCAGTTATGGCATCGAGAGACTACGTAAAGCGGCCATTAAGGACATTATTATCGTAATCGGAAAAATGTCCGCCGGGCTATATATGGATTACTTGGGCAGCGGGGAGAAACTAGGCGTGAACATCAGCTATAAAATTCAAGAGGAGGCAGGAGGCATTGCACAGGCATTGTCTCTTGTCGAGGCATTCGTCGCTCCAGATGAAAAATTCGTTGTCTTGCTAGGTGATAATTTATTTCTAGATGACTTGACTCCTTACGTCAAAGCATTTAAGGACCAGCCGTTAGGAGAAGCGCGCGTATTGTTGAAGCAGGTGCTGGACCCGCGCCGATATGGTGTCGCAGCTTTCCATAACAAAGACAAACAACGAATCGCTTATATTGAAGAAAAGCCGAAAAAACCTCCGTCTAACTTCTGTGTAACGGGAATTTACATGTACGATACGGAAGTGTTCAACCATATTCGCACCATCGTTCCTTCAGCCCGTGGGGAGTTGGAAATAACGGATGTAAACAATATTTACGCACGAAGCGGGAAATTAAGTTTCAATCGGCTGCAAGCGTGGTGGACAGATGCAGGAACGTTCGACTCCTTACATGAAGCGGCAAGTCATTTGAAGGGGGTTCATCCATGAGCAGGCTGCTTGTCACGGGCGGCATGGGATTTATCGGGAGTAATTTTATTTTATACATGCTTCAACATGATCCTCATATCCACATTACTAATGTAGACGCATTGACTTACGCGGGCAATCGTGACAATTTACTCTCGATTGAACGTGATGAGCGATACGAGTTTGAGCAGGTGGATATTACGGACGCAAGCGCGATTGAAGCTTTATTTTCCAAGCAAAGGGTGCCGTTTGATGCGATTATTCATTTCGCTGCTGAATCCCATGTAGATAGGAGCATCACGAATCCGGAACAGTTTATTCGAACGAATGTGCTAGGCACCTTTCATTTGTTAGAAGCTGCACGGCGTCAGCCAGTATCCCGCTTTATTCATGTATCAACGGATGAAGTGTATGGCTCGTTAGGAGACAGTGGCTATTTTACCGAGCTGTCTCCCCTGATGCCGAACAGTCCTTACTCGGCAAGCAAAGCGAGTTCTGATTTGCTTGCTCGCTCGTATTTTCAAACGTACGGTGTTCCAGTCATCATTACACGCTGCTCTAACAATTATGGGCCACGGCAATTTCCGGAGAAATTAATTCCGACCATTATTATTCGTGCCTTAAACGATGAACCGATACCTGTATATGGCGATGGTTCAAATGTGCGTGATTGGTTGTTTGTGGATGATCACTGCGCAGCAGTTGCAGCAGCACTGCATCGGGGCCTGCCAGGGGAAGTGTACAATGTGGGTGGGCATCACGAGCGCTCGAACTTGGAAATGGTACGCACGGTGCTGCGAGAGTTAGGTAAGCCGGAGTCGTTAATTACATTCGTAAAAGACCGCTTAGGACATGATCAGCGCTATGCCATAGACCCAGCCAAAACCGAGCGAGAACTGGGCTGGCGCCCGCGTATTTTGTTGGAACAAGGGCTGTCGGACACTCTGGCGTGGTATGTCAACAACAGAGTGTGGTGGGAACGAATCCGATCTGGGGCCTATCGAACAGAGCTATGATGATGATCGCGAAAGGACGGATATGCGGATGTTAAAAAGGAAAACACGGCGTACAAAGCTATCTCTTAGCATGAAAATTTCAACCCGGTCAATGAAATCCATTCGAGCTATAAAAGGAAGGCGCCATAAATCGAGCCCTGCTGTAGCCACTAAGAAATGGCGAGACCATAAGCTGACCAGACGGCGTATCGTTAAAAATAAGATTCGTTTAGCTGAACGAAAGCTACGCGTGGATTCCAAACAAGCAACATTGTCATCCCCAGTAGGTGAAAAAGAGAAAGCTCCGGTCCCGATTGACATCGAGATCGCCAAAAAAATTGCGTATGAAGATGGATATCGCAAAGGAAAGTACGAGGGGGGTGAAGGCTTTTTAACGAAGCTTATCCCGGATCATATGATTTTGCCGGAAATTCCAGTCGACCATGTCATTAATTTAGGCTATGAAAAAGTAAGACATTTATTAAAGCCGCTCGTTGACCCGTTTACCGTCTATATGGAAATGCATCAAGCCTTAAACGAGAAAAAGCCACTTTCCGTCGTACGCCTCGGTGACGGTGAGCTGCTTGCACTCGCGCATGATAAAGTACTGTCACCTGAATTGGTACGTAAGGAAGGTACATTTCTAAGCTACTCTGGAATGAATATCCCCGATCATAAATATCGCGATCAGCTTGCAGAAGCCGTACGCCGTGCTACTTTTGTAGGTATCCCCACTTCACGCCAACCGAACTTTCAAGCCCTGCTGTATCCTGTCTTTCGTGCCTACGATATAGACGTCATGAAGACGCGTTTTACGTACTCAACGGTCAATTACTTGTTAGCAAGTCTTGGCTATTTGCTGCTCCTAATGCAGAACAGAAAAATACTCGTCGTCGGCAATGAGGCGCAAGCGCTTGCGGATGTCCTCACTAAGCGTAGCATCTCTGTGACCGGAGTCGTATCACCAGTCAAGGGTGTTCAGGATATTCCCCGTGTATTAGATGAAATCTCCACACATACGTTTGACCTCGCGCTTGTTGCGGCCGGTATTCCGGCGGTCATCATCTCGCAACACATCGCCCAGCATCTTGGTAAAGTAGCCCTCGACTTCGGTCATTTAGCTAACAATATTGCTAAGGGTGTGGAATCTTTTTAGTGGTGAAGTATTTTGGTGGAGGTGACGTTTATGGTTGCCGCTCGCAATATGGTTTCCTCGCGCAAACCGAGCCGCCGATCACGTATCAATCATACTACTCAACAACATTTGCGCCTTGAAAAATTCAATTATGGCTATGCGCGCGGTTATGCTGAAGGTGTTAGAGCGGGGCAGGAACAGTACATGGTTCCTTTTGAAGGCACGAGCATCATTATCCCCACGTATAACCATCTTGACCTGCTGAAGCAGTGTGTAGAAAGCATTCAAACACATACTTCAACACCGTATGAAATCATTGTCGTTGATGATGCATCCGAGGATGAGACAGCCCACTTTTTACTCAATCAAATGAGTCATTTACGCTTTCACGCGCATGAAACAAACCGTGGTTTTGCTGCAGCTGTAAATACAGGGCTGATGATGGCTAAAGGACAAACGATATGCGTATTAAACAATGATACGATAGTGACGACCAACTGGTTGAACAATATGTTGAATTGTTTAAATAGTGATCCCGACATTGGCGTCGTCGGGCCAGTGACGAACTTTATTAGTGGCGATCAGCAAATTCCTGTGCCATACAAGCAATTGAAACATATGCAGGAATTTGCGGAAGCATTCAATGTGCCTAACGCAAGCAAATGGCAAAGAACAGATCGATTAGTCGGTTTCTGTATGTTATTTCGGCGCGAATTGTTTGAAACGACAGGGTATCTTGACGAAGGGTTTGAAATCGGCAACTTTGAAGATGATGACTATATGATACGTATCCGCTTGAACGGTCGCAAGCTCATGATTGCAAGGGATTCCTTTATTCACCACTTCGGCAGCATGAGTATGAAGCAATTAGGAGACCGAATTACCGAGATCAATGATAGAAATGGTTCCTTTTTCAGCGCAAAATGGGGAAATCCGTATGAACTCGTTCACCGCGTACGCCAGTACTATGAAGCGCAAAGTAAAATGCAGCCTACGAAGAAGGAAACCGTGCGAGCACAAAGCTACTATCCGACTCATGTTGCCGTAACGGGATTGAGTGACACGGTGTACTGGATTGAACATGGCACGAAATATCCGTTGTTCGGTTCGGTAAATATTCCGATTGTGAAAGTGTCGCAAATCGATTTGTGCGGATGGGGAACAGGTCCGATTATGGACGCGGCAGTAGCGGAGGTTAAATGGAACTTGCAAAGCAATCCAGATGGAACTATTCCAGATGGCGGTGTATTTCGGACGGAAAAAGGAAAGTATTATCAGCGCCAAGGGGAGTGTTGGCGTGAGATCGTGACCGAGCATGCACTGATCAGATGGCGGCTAGATACCCGTGTGTTAGTCCGTCTGGACCGAGAACGGCAAACGTTAAAAGAAGGTTTGCCGATAAGTGCCGCGCCGCTAATTGTTGCATTTCATTTGTAGCGCTTGCTTTTGGGCGAATAGCCCGTTTACCTGCTATGACGATTGGCATATGTTATGTTATAGCATACTGCTCATCGAACAAGTCGTACATTTGCGTATTTGTGCATAGGAGGAAGTCGAATGCATCAGGTCATCAATGAACTCATTTCACATATGTCACATACGCATCAGCATATGGCGCGTCTACTGGATGCCGAACGGCATGTCGCTGTTCGGATGTCGCAAATTATTCAAGCTTTACCGGACACTCACCCTGAATTTGAAGGCATTAGCGGCATCAAAGATCAGTCAGCCATCGTAACCAAAAGCATTATTTCCTATTTGAATAGTCTTGCGGAGTTAGAAGAAGCGATGGCTGATCAATTGAAACATGTAATGCAGGAACTTCATGAAGCAGCGGAAGAGTAGGGTGTTGAGCAAAGGAGGGAAAGGTCCGGTGAGTAAAGAACGGTCGTTGTTAATGATGGCAGAGGCAATGGCCAAAATGCAGTGGAATATCGCCATGATATTGGAAGCGAAGGCGATTGAAGCTGAAAAAAAGCGAAACTGGGTGCTGAACCATTTAACGCAACAATCGTTTACGACGGATAAGGAACAATTGTCGGATTCATTAGAAGTGCATGATCAAGTCATCGAGATGATAGAAGGCTTAACGAAGCTGCAACAGAGCCTTTCGCGCAACATGAAAGCTCTTACGAAAGGATCGAACAACGTGTCCGGTGAGCACGGTTTCCCTGATGGTGCGTTTGGCGGTGAATTTGATTTAGGAGACAATTAGAGATGAATGTATGGGAGAGCGAGCAAGCTGTAAAAATTGACTTGATTAGTGCTATCATTCGAAGCCAGCATGCACTAGCCACCATGCTGGAGCAGGTGGCAGAGCTAAATCAATATTCTGAACCTTCTGTAAAACAGCTCGGAGATAACATTCGGCTGCTCTCGAATTACCAACAAGGCCTGTGCAAGATGGTTACAGGCTGGCGCTGGCGCACGATTATGAAAGGCACTCCTGCTGAGCCATGGTTGATCGAGGCATGTAGATTGCAGCGTGTTTCAGTTGAAGGAGTGCAGGAGGAAGGAGTTGCCGAACATTATGGCACGCAAACAGGTAACACGACGCATACGGGCGCGGAAGACGAGAGCACCAAAACGTCGTTCCGTGAAGAGACAAGAACAATTGCTCTCTAAATTGTTTCGTAAAGTACGTTCCGTCAAATCAGGATCAAGCCGTTCAGGTACGGTGCGAAAAGTTGTGCGAAAAGTGGCACGAAAAAAGCGATCACAGCCCAAAGGAAAGCTTGTTCGTACAGTTCAACCATCGAAGCAGGCGGTAAATGAGGCGTATAACGAAAGTTTTAATGAAGCGTACAATGAAGGCTTCAATACAGGCTTTGCTAAAGGCTTTGAAGACGGTCATCATTTAGCATATGCGGGTCAAACCTAATGCATGTAAGGACGAGAAATGTTCTAACATGGGCTCGGACTTTGCGGTTAACGTACGCATGCCGGGTTTTTTTGCATGGACAAGCATGTCTGGGGGGAACTTGGTCGTGATTGGACGAGTCTGAAAGAGTTTGAATACACGCACACGTAGGGAATAGCCTGTTTTTTAGCTTTGCGGACACACGTCCATGATGCACTTGCCATGGCGGCATATATTAAATTCGATATAACAAATATGAGGCGTAATGTGCATAGTGAGGATAGCTTGCGCCAGAAGCTGGGTGAATCGTGACGTGAGAAGTATACTCGTTAATCGCCAAGAAGAAGGGAGGCAGCATGGATTTCGACAGGGATATGCGGACGGCTATCGGTTGGGGCTTGGTGAATCGATCGTTGCTAAAGCCACCTTTCCCGCAAGCATGCCTCACGATTTGCGTGTTCTATACATTCCGCAAGGATTTGATGCGATAGATCGTGGAGTCAGTGTAGCATTAAGCAAGCTGACTAAGGAATTCGTGTCTGCTGAAGCGTCACAAATGTTAGCGACAGCGGAGCAAATGCGTCCTGATGTCGTACTCGTTATGAATGGGCTGCATGTGTTTCCAGCCGATCACTTGGAACATTTGACACGTTTAAGAGAATTGGGGATCAAGTCAGCTGTGTGGTTTGTAGATGATCCGTATTTTACAGAAGATACAGCAAAGGCTGCTCCGTACTATGATATGATTTTCACCCATGAGCGAGCCTGTCTGCCCTTTTATGCGAGTTTAGGTTGTTTTTATGTTCTGCATTTACCGCTTGGCGTAGGAACTTCAACGTTCCACCCTGTGCGGACAGCTGCCTGTTACAAGTACGATATTTGCTTTATCGGCAATGCATTTTGGAACCGAGCCCGCTTATTTGACGAGCTTGCCCCCTATCTCCTGCGTAAAAAAGTGATTATAGCGGGCGGACATTGGGATCGATTAACGCAGTATGCACAGTTAAAACCGCTGTTGCGCGAAGGCTGGGTGCCGATCGAGGAGACTGTTCATTATTACAATGCGGCTAAGATTGTTATCAATATGCATCGGCCTTCGGAATACGGACTGGACAATCGAAACAGCTTCCATATTACGGGTCAGTCCTTAAACCCCCGCACATACGAAATCGCGGCTTGTGGTACGTTGCAGCTCATTGATTCGCGCAGTGAGCTTCTAGAAATGTATACACCTGGCTTCGATATCGATACGTTCGAAACAGCAGCCGAACTTATTCACAAGCTTGATTATTATTTAAATCATGAATCGGAGCGCTTTCGTATAGCGATGAACGGGCTGCAAACGACCTTTCAACGCCATACGTTCGAGCATCGAGTGGATCAAATGCTAAGGGTTATGAAGGGCTAGGAGTCACGCGATAAGAGAGGAGCTGTAAGATGCGTAAGTCCCATTTAAGGTCGTTGCGCCGGACGCTTGCCATGAATAAGCATCCGATAAGGAATGCTCGTCAGCGTGGACAACATGAAGGGAACCATAAAGGATATGCGGAGGGGTACATCCGGGGACGCTCGCAATTTATTATGCATACCGTGCATGCAAATCCCGACATGAGACAGATTCATGTCATGTATGTGTCATCAGGAAAAGGTTTTCCATATTCACCATTGGATGAAGCCATTGTAACAACGCTGCAAAGCACAGTTGCTCATCTTTCCATAGCAGGGCCACGTGATCCAGTTGCGCAGACGGCAGCACAAATTCGTCCCGATCTTGTGCTTGTATTAGATGGAATGGAATTTCCAGTCGAACAACTGAATGAGCTTAGACAGTCTGGCATTCGGACGGCTGTATGGATTACAGACGATCCTTACTATACCGACATTATGACCCTTGTCGTGCCGCATTACGACTATGTATTTACGCTAGAATTAAACTGCGTCGAATATTATCGCTTATTAGGCTGTAAGCACGTGCATTATTTGCCGTTTGGAGTGTTTCCGCTCCATTTTCGCCCACGCCATACGATTAGCCCTGTACGCCGAGATGTCAGCTTTATCGGTTCGGGCTATTGGAACCGAATTCGATCATTCAATCCGATTATTTCTCGCCTTGCGACGCATAACATCGTAATCTCCGGCTTGTGGTGGGATCGCCTGACCCATTTTTCTCGCTACAAGAAGCGCATTGAGTTAAATAAATGGATGGGCCCGCATGAAACAGCGACGTTGTACAACGGCAGCAAAATTGTGATCAATATGCATCGCTCCGTCGAGGATGAGACGGTTAACAACAACAAAGCTCGTATTCCCGCTGTTTCACCTAATCCACGAACGTTTGAAATTTCCGGTTGCGGAACACTCCAACTAACCGATGTTCGCGCGGATTTGCCCCGTTTTTATACGCCTGGCGTTGAAATTGAGACTTACAGATCCTCGGAGGAGTTAGTGAGCAAGGTTGAATATTACTTGCATAACGAGGAGGCAAGACGAGAAATCGCGCTGCGCAGTCTAGAGCGGACGATGAGAGAACATACCTATATGAATCGAATTAACGAACTTCTGCGCGTCGTTTTTGATCCACCATCTGATCAACAGCAGCACCTTAACCAACTGAACTCAATCGACCAATCAAACCCATTCGGTCAACCAAACCCACACTACCAATCAAATTCAATCGGCCAGTCAAACTGACCCAGCCCACATGACCAACCAAATCCACTCACCTAACCTAGTCCATATGGATAGCAACGACACCTACTAGATCAAAGCTTGCCTCATCCTACCTCTACCTTGTAAATGCCCAACCGTCTCTCCCTATATTGTACCTTTACCCTTTACTTGACAGGAGTAGGACAATAACATAAAGCCCGGGCAACATCTGCTCGGGCTTTGCTCTATGCGCATTTTGTCAAATGAGCGTTTGTTCAATTTCCACCATATCTAGCTTGCCTCCATTTTCGAGCACGATGCTTAGCCAAATTCGTTTAACAGGCTGCCCTGTAACACGCTGCACGACGTCTTCCAGAGCAGCTGCACGCTCCTGTTGTTCCATTTGCTGCATCGGTTTGTCGATATTGCGCTCCCGGACCCAATTTGGCAGCAGCGGCACTTCACTTCCGGCTGGAGCATGCTCATCGTGGCGAGGGCAACTACGAAAAAAAATCATGTCATGAAAAAAGCTGACATCTGTTGCGTACGCCGCGTCCGTTGGCTGCGGCTGTTCATCGGTGCATAATCGGCAAGCACGAATCGAGCTAAAAAAACGTTCGTTATTCCAACGCTGCCACTCTGTAATGAGCATTTTCCGCTGAAGTTCAAGGTCGCCCGAGCATTCCAATACGAACTCCTCCTCAAAAACGTTGTGAGCGTATCCTAACGTGATCTGGGAATCGGTGTAAATAGATACAAACCTATTTTTTTACGCCAATTTCATTGAAAGTAGCGCTTACATGCAGCTCGTTATTGGAATTGCTGCTAATATCTCTTGAAATCACCATAATTCACGAACGGTTGAGCGTTAGCGAGCTAATGATCTGATTTTGGAAGATTGAACTTGATTTCATGCATGTCTTGCATCGGAATTACCATTTATGAGCTTTCACGGTGATTTACAGGTTAAGGCAATCAGGCGTAATATTCAGTTCAGCAATACAACGTATCCGAACGTCTAGATCGCTGAGTTCCGTCAATCGACGGAAGCGGGGGAACCAATAAGCGAAATCGGCCATAATGGGCAAATTTGCGCATTATCCGTTCGTAGGGGTGAATTTGAAGCAGCGTGCTGCTTTGATAGGGGGACTTCTCGCTCCCGAATCCGTCAGCTAACCTCGTAAGCGTGTGAGAAGAGGCGTGCCTAGTCTGATCTGGCGCATTTCCTCTTTCTTGTGGAAAAAAAGGCGACGGTAATGAAGACAGGAGGAACAGGATATGTTTGAAGCAGATCGCATCGTTACTGTGTTTGCACCGAATGCGATGGGCGTAGACTTTGTGCGTCAGTTAAGGGGAGCAGGGATACCTACTGCGGCCATTGTAAACAGCACCCGAATGGCCAAGAAGCTGGAGAAGTTGGGTGTCAAGCACATGTGTCACCTGAATACGTCCGATCCGAAAGCTTGGATCGTACCGCATGTGCCTGTAGGACGTATTTTCATTTTCGAGCAAAGTTTCGCGTTGACGTGCCGCTTGCTGCAAGTGTGCCGACATTGGACAACAGACCCGATAACGGTCGTTACTAAACATCATCATCCGCATTCGATTTACCGATTGCTAGGTGCGAACTACATCGTGTTCACGCAATCGGATCAAGTAAGCTTTTTAATGACGGAACTTATTCATGCCGTTACAGACTGCCCGACGCCAACAGCGTTGTAAATGCTGAACCGTGATATGAACGATGCTTCGTCTTCACATTAAAAAAATAGGCTATGCTCATCGCTGAGTTCCGTCAATCGACGGAAGCGGGGGAACCACAAGTACAGCATGCGTAACGACAGCTCACACGAGCTGCAAGTCGCGCATGTGAGGGGTGAATCTTGGCTCAAGCCAAGTAGGGCGACTCAATGCGCCCGAATCCGTCAGCTAACCTCGTAAGCGTCCATAGAGGCCGCCTTATTTCGTCGTGGCTACGTACGGCTTTCATTTGCTGTGCGTTAGTGAGGCCGCGCGGAAAGGACCCTCTTTCCGTGCGGCCTTTTTGCGTGCTTTTTTACGTATCGTGACGAAAAATTCAGTTATCTTGCGCACTTGTGCTGCTACTGATAAACCGTTGCTGGAACAGGAAAGTTGAACAGAAAAAGGGGAGGAATTCAAGATGTACGACGTGGTCATGTTAATGCTTCTTAGTATGCTCGGCTTAACGAGCATCGGCATCTTACACTGGTGTACTCGGGAAGTTGGAGATCGGGGTGAACGATTGTGACCATTGGACTATTTGTTATCGTTGGGGCCTTGTTCATCTACTTAGGTTACGCATTAGTGAAGCCAGAAAAATTTTAAACACAATTTATTCTAGGGTGCTCGACAAGAGTCGCTGTCATATGGGAAAGGTGGAAATACAATGAGTGCATTAGGATGGATTTCAATCGGGGTAACGCTGCTGCTCGTCCTGCTGTTAGCGCGGCCAACCGGAATTTATTTGGCCAAGGTGTTCGACAACAACGGGGGGCCGCGGCCGCTAGATGCGGTGTTCGGTCCGCTCGATCGACTATTATTTAAACTATTTGGTATCAAAGAAGTGAATCAGAGCTGGAAAAACTACGCTTTTGCAGCGCTGCTGTCCAATATATTGATGATTGGCATTACTTACGCGATCTTTCGTCTGCAAGGCATCCTGCCGCTTAATCCGAGTGGGATTCCGGGTATGGAGCCGTCGCTCGCTTTTAATACGGCAATAAGCTTTATGGCAAATACGAACTTGCAGCATTACAGCGGGGAAAGTGGATTATCTTATTTATCCCAAATGGTCGGCATTACGTTCTTGATGTTTACAGCGCCAGCCACGTTCTTAGCTGTCGTGTTCGCCTTTATTCGTGGCTTAATCGGTAAGCCGCTCGGCAACTTCCTTGCCGATTTAGTTCGCTCGATTACACGTGTATTTTTACCGATTTCGATTGTAGCGGGCTTGATCTTTGTTCTGCTTGGTGTACCACAAACGTTCAGTCCAACGGAAACGGCTATCACGATTGAGGGAGCGGAACAGCACATCGCTCGTGGACCAGCAGCCTCGCTGATTGCGATTAAAGAGCTAGGCAACAATGGTGGTGGGTTTTTCGGAGTCAACTCTGCGCATCCGTTCGAGAACCCAGATGGAATCAGCAATATGCTGCAAATGCTGCTTATGATGCTAATCGGTACATCGCTACCGTTTGCTTACGGCCGTATGGTCGGTAGTCCCAAAGAAGGCAGAGTACTTTTCGTCGCGATGTCGATGATGTTCATTATGCTGCTAGGTACGTCTATTGCAGCCGAACAAGCTGGAAATCCTGTAATGAACGCTTATGGATTTAGTGGCAGCGGCAGCATGGAAGGCAAGGAAGTTCGTTTCGGTATCGCAGGATCGTCGTTATATTCGGTTGTTACAACGGCATCAGAGACCGGTGGCGTGAATACAATGCACGATACACTGACTCCACTCGGCGGAATCGTTACGCTGGCCAATATGATGCTGAACACCGTATTTGGCGGGGTCGGGGCAGGATTTTTGAACGTATTGATGTACGCGATGATCGCTGTGTTCTTATCTGGCCTAATGGTCGGGCGTACACCGGAATTCCTTGGCCGCAAGCTGGAAAGCAAAGAAATGAAGCTGATCGCGGTTACGCTTATCGTACAGCCGCTCCTTATTCTCGTACCGACAGCTATTGCCGTGGCGACACAGGCCGATACGATTTCCAATCCGGGCTTCCATGGTCTGTCGCAAGCGTTGTATGAATTTACTTCATCCGCAGCCAATAATGGATCAGGCTTTGAAGGATTAGGGGATGCGACGCCGTTTTGGAACATCTCCACAGGTATTGTGATGTTTTTGGGCCGCTACATTTCGATGATTACGCTGTTGGCCGTTGCAGGCTCGATGGCGAGCAAGCAGCCTATACCGCAAACGAGCGGAACTTTCCGCACGAGTTCGGGAACGTTCGGTGTTGTATTTGTAGGGACGGTCGTGATTGTAGGTGCGCTGACTTTCTTCCCTGTACTCGTACTTGGACCGATCGCAGAACATTTAACGTTGTGGAAATGATGAGGGGAATAAAGGAGGAGCTGTAAGCGATGAGTACTGCAAAAATGATGAAAACACCGACGCCTTTTGAACCGGATTCCGGGCAAAGAGGCCAAAGACAGACGGGTGGACCAGCAGGGGGAGGGCGACCAGGCATTCCCAATGCGCCTAAAAAGGACCGCAGCTTTTTTAGCGGGGAGCTCGTACGTGTTGCGGCTGTCGATGCTTTGAAAAAGTTCAATCCGGCTTATATGATCAAAAATCCGATGATGTTTATTTGCGAGATCGGCTTTGTTATTACTCTGTTGTTAACGTTTGTGCCAGATGCTTTTGGTGCGCCGATGCCGTGGTGGTTCAATGCGGCGGTTAGCTTCATTTTGTTCGTGACCGTCTGGTTCGCGAACTTTGCCGAAGCGCTTGCGGAAGGCCGTGGCAAAGCGCAAGCTGATTCGTTGAAACAGACGAAGCGTGACTTGTGGGCGAACAAGGTGACAGAGACTGGCACGGTGCGTGTCTCTTCCACGAGCTTGCGCAAAGGCGATGTCATTGTCGTCCGTGAAGGCGAGATCATCCCGGGTGACGGTGAAATTATTGCGGGCTTGGCGTCGGTCGATGAATCCGCGATTACAGGTGAGTCTGCGCCGGTATTAAAAGAATCAGGCGGCGATTTTAGCTCGGTTACGGCAGGTACGAAAGTCATTAGTGATATGATTCGGATTCGCATTACGAGCGATCCGGGCGAATCTTTTCTTGATCGGATGATCGCACTCGTTGAAGGTGCACAGCGTCAAAAGACGCCGAACGAGCTAGCGTTGCATACGGTGCTCGTCAGCTTGACACTCATTTTCTTAATTGTCGTGATTACACTGCCGTTCTTCGGTAACTATTTGGGCATTGAGCTGAACGTTGGGGTATTGATTGCTTTGCTCGTGTGCTTAATTCCGACGACGATTGGTGGTTTGCTATCGGCGATTGGGATTGCTGGGATGGACCGTGTGACGCGGTTTAACGTCATTGCGACTTCAGGTAAGGCTGTTGAAGCATGCGGGGATATTCATACGATTATTTTAGATAAAACGGGAACGATCACGTTTGGTAACCGTTTGGCACATGATTTAATTCCAGTCGGTGGGGCGAAAGGGGAAGAGCTTGGATTTTGGGCAGCTATCTCTTCGAATGAAGATGAGACACCTGAAGGCCGTTCCGTACTGGATTGGATGAACAAGCAAGGATGGACGTATGACAAAACGTTGGCCGCAGCAGGTGACTTTATTCCATTTAAAGCAGAAACCCGCATGAGTGGAGTTGACTTGCAGGATGGTCGTAAAGTACGCAAAGGGGCGGTAGATGCGGTTAAAAATTGGGTTGCAGCCCAAGGCGGCCACATTCCGCACGATTTGGATAAACAGACGGAACAAGTTGCAGCCGCGGGCGGTACGCCGCTTGCCGTCGCCGTAGACAATCGTATTTTCGGCATTATTTATTTGAAGGATACGGTGAAGCCAGGTATGAGAGAGCGCTTTGAGCAATTGCGCCGGATGGGTATTCGCACCGTGATGTGTACGGGAGATAATCCGCTAACGGCAGCGACGATTGCTCGTGAAGCGGGTGTGGATGATTTTATTGCTGAAAGTAAGCCTGAAGATAAGCTGGCGCTCATTCGCCGCGAGCAAGCGGCCGGCAAGCTGGTGGCGATGACAGGCGACGGCACGAACGACGCGCCAGCCTTGGCGCAGGCAGATGTGGGCATCGCCATGAATTCGGGGACGGCTGCGGCTAAGGAAGCCGCTAATATGGTCGATCTGGATTCCGATCCGACAAAAGTGATTGAGGTTGTTGCAATCGGTAAACAGCTGTTGATGACTCGTGGAGCGTTGACAACGTTCAGTATTGCGAATGACGTTGCCAAATATTTTGCCATCATTCCAGCGATGTTTATGGTGGCGATTCCGCAAATGTCGGCGCTTAACGTGATGGGGCTCCATTCGCCTGTATCGGCAGTACTATCGGCACTCATTTTCAACGCTATCATTATTCCTGTGCTCATTCCATTAGCGATGAAAGGTGTTACGTACAAGCCGATGTCTTCTGAAAAAACGCTGGCGCGCAACTTGTTCATTTACGGACTGGGCGGACTGGTCGCTCCTTTTGTCGGTATTAAAGTGATTGATTTAATTGTGGGACTGTGGGTGTAGTTCTTCTAAATAGAGAGAGATAAAAAAAGAACCCGTAAGAGCTGTGCGCATGGGCATGGAGTTGAGTGGCAGGTGTTAAGCATCAATGTCAGCATCGATGTCAGATTGAGTTCCGACGTTACTGTCATTGTCAATGTCAACGTCAATGCCAGTGTCAGCGCCAGCATGAGCAGCGGCTCTTATGGGGTAAACCAAGGAAGATTGGAAATAAGAAAGGGTGCGTAACGATGACAAGTCAGTCTAGCACAACTAAAGCAAGTACAGCCGGCACGTTAGGGGCTATGATCCGCTCCATTATTGGACTTATGTTATTGTGCGGCATCATTTATCCGTTTGTGATGACTGGGGTGGCGCAAGTTGCCATGCCGAAGCAAGCGAATGGCAGCCTCATTCATGATGAGCGCGGCCAAGTGATTGGCTCTGAGCTAATCGGGCAAACGTTTACTTCCCCGCAATATTTTCACGGTCGCGTGTCGAGTATCGAATATAACGCGGCTGGCTCTGGATCTCCCAACTTCGCTCCATCCAACCCCGCATTAAAGGAACGTCTGGATCAGTCGGTTATCGATTGGAACAAGGCTAATCCAGAAGTTCCTGTATCAAAGCTTCCGGTCGATCTTGTGACCAACTCGGGCTCGGGCTTGGACCCCCACATTAGCCCGGAAGCTGCTGATGCGCAAATACCACGCATCGCCAAGGAAAGCGGAATTGCTATCGAACAGCTCAAGCAGATGGTGAGCAAGCATACGCAATCGCCGGACTTAGGAATATTCGGCGAGCCGCGCGTTAATGTGCTGCTGCTTAATTTGGATGTGAAGCAGCAGTTGAAATAGATGAATTAAATGAAGCGAATGAAGTGATTAAAGTAAGCGTAGTACATGTAGTGAATGAAGTAAATGAAGTGATTAGAGTGAATCTAGTGAATGTAGTGAATGAAGCGGATCAAATATAATGAAGTGAACGTGCTCTATTTTATTGAAGGAAGAAGCTGATGATGTTGGATGTAACGAACTCCATGTTACCTAGGTGAAGAGGTGAGAAGGTGAAGGAAACCGATGCATATCGTCGTAAGTCGCCAGAGGCATTGCTTAAGCTGCTCGATCAAATGCGACGTGGGCGATTCCGTATACTTATGGCTGTCGCGAGCGGAGCGGGTAAGACGACTGAGTTGGTTAAAGAAGGGGAAGCCTGCATCGAGCAAGGGCTGAAAGTGGTGTGGGGTACTACTCCCATGCGGGGGACCACACCATCGTGGCCTGCATCACCGCAGCAACATCGGGAAACAGGTGGCGAGTACACGCGGGATCAAACCGCTATGTGTGATGCTGTGCCCATGATTGAATGGAACGTCGAGGGGCGCACTCAGCGCGACCTCGACGTTGCTGCGCTGCTGCAATTCGGGCCTGATGTGGTGCTCGTTGACGGATTGGCGCATCGCAATCGCCAAGGAGCGTCCAACATGTCGCGGTTGGACGATGTGCGCGAGTTGCTTCGCCAAGGCATTAGCGTCATTGCTACGATGAACGCTTACGAGGATGAGCGAGTGCATGATACAGCGAAGCGGATGACAGGAATTGAATCGGAATGGACGATTCCAGGTGAAGTGCTCAAGGAGGCAGACGAGGTCCGCCTCCTTGACGTGTCTGCGGAATCGTTAATGGAGCGGCAGCATCGTCAGCATGGGCTCGGACGCAAGATGGAAATTGGGGGCAACAAGCTTAAGGGAGGCTATTTATTAAAACGGCGTACGTCTAATTTGCCACACGGAAGAGGCCAACATCGCCTCTCTCGCTCCCAATTGGGGCACGCAGCCGAGCGCAGCCGACTAAGCATCCTTAGAGAGCTGGCGCTCCGTATGCTAGCCCAAGACGTGAACGGCTCCTTGGAAGAACATCGTCAAGAAATGGGCCTGATTGGCCCTTCCGGCGCTACAGAGCGCATTCTCGTGTTAACACAATATGGCTGGAATGGATCTATTCACGTCCGCCGCGGCCATCAAATTGCCAAACGGTTAAACGGTGAGCTGCATATCGTCACTTTTGTTGCACCTGAGCAAGATCTAACGCCAGTAGAGGCTACGTTTCGCCGTTCCTTGAACAAGCTTGCACACAAAATAGGTGCTACCCTCGAAGAAATTGCATGCCATTCGCGCCGGAAAATGGCCGCGCTGCTGGCGAATTACGCCTTAGAACGAGGCGTTACACGGATCGTGCTTGGCCACTCTAGACAAACGAGGTGGCAGGAATGGCGCAATGGTTCGCTCATTAATGGACTGCTGCAACATATCGAGGATACGAGCTTGTTTTTTATTGCAGATCGTGCCATTCATGAGGGTGAACGCATTTTACCTGCGCGGCCGCCCTCGTCGCGCGACGTACCCGCTCCTTTTAAGCGCTGGACGGAGGAGGAAATGGAGCGGACGGCAGTCGGTTTGCGCCGCGGCAGATTAAAAGTCATTATTGGTGCCGCCCCAGGAGTAGGCAAGACATATCATATGCTGCAAGAAGGCAACCGCCTGCTGGCGCAAGGGATCGACGTTGTAGTCGGTCTATTGGAGACGCATGGTCGACGCGAGACAGCTGCCCAACTCGGCAAGCTGCCTGTTATTCCGCGTTGCTTCATAAGGTATAGTGGACGGCAGTTGGAAGAGATGGACACAGCAGGTATTATTGCGCGCAAACCTGAGGTGGTGCTTGTGGATGAGCTTGCACATACAAATGTGCCGACGAGTGAACGGGCGAAGCGCTATGAAGATGTACTGGTGCTGCTTGATGCGGGCATTTCCGTCGTGACAACGGTGAATGTACAACATATCGAAAGTTTAAATGATGCTGTCGAGCAGCTAACCGGAGTTCGTGTACGTGAAACCGTACCAGACAATGTATTGAGCGGAGCGAATGAAATTCAGCTCATTGACGTGACACCGCAAACGGTACGAGATCGATTGCGGTCAGGGCTTATTTATGCTCCAGATAAAGTTGAACAGGCGCTGCAACACTTTTTTCGCATTCCTAACCTAATTGGGTTGCGTGAATTGGCATTGCGTGAAGTAGCTGACGATGTAGATGAGCGGCTCGAATCGTGGGAACGGAGGGCTTTGCTTAGAGGGCCATGGCGCAGAGAAGAGGTTATCTTCGTCTGCGTGGAACCTGACGAACGTGCCGAACGACTCGTGCGGCACGGATTTCGAATTGCGCATCGCCTAAAGGCGGCTATGCACGTCATTAGCTTGCCCATAAGTCGGCTCAGCGCGGACTGTGACAAGCAACTCACCTCCGTACAAGCGCTAACCGAGCGTCTTGGCGGCACGTTTAGCAGTCAGCAGCCTATGTCCCGCAGAGATTGGGCGGCAAATGCAGTCGAGTTGGCGAACAATCGTCGCGCCACCCAAATGATTGTCGGCCTGCCAGCCCGCAACGGCCGTCGTGCTACACGCTCGCGCATGGCCCAACTTATGCGTCTGGCTCGACATATGGACGTTTTTATTGTTACGGATTGGGAAGGGCATGACGATTGAGGTCAACTTGAGGCCAATTAGAAATGAACGAAGTGACGTGGGGAGGACTGACCTGCTAGAACTACTAGAGCTACCAGAGCTACCAGAGCTACTAGAGCTACTAGGCCTACTATACTAAAGCAACTAGCGTTACTAGAAACGCCTCCTCCGAACTTCGTTTATAAGAGAACACGTGCGTCATTTTCATAGTTCCCATTTACGTGCACCACACTATCACTATACCTCTACGACGCTGCTTTTCATGTGCAGCCTACCTTCGTTTTCATCGGAAGACTCCCCTTTATGCACACTTTTTTCAAATTGTACGCTTGTATGAGGTTCAAATGTCGTGCCGATACCCGCTGTGGACTAATATATTGTAATACCTTGGCGAGGGAGGTGAAACGACACCTGTTCATAGAGCTTCAGAACGGGCCATCACATGATAAAACCCAAAATGCTTATGTTTTCTCATTTATGCAACAAAAACTACATCACCGGAGCTGAAAAACTGTTGTTGTTTGTAGCGCGCGAGATGTCAGCTCATTATCATTGCACACTGGTCGTTCCAGAAGAGGGACAGCTCTCGATACTTGCCAACAAGTCCGGTATTTCGTGTATTATCCAGCCGTGTAGTTTGTTCTACCCTATGGTATGTCCTACTGCCACGCTGCATGCTGACTTGGAATATTTCAGGTCCCATTCCGAGTGGGAGCAAATCTTGCAGTTGTTGCAGCTCGTTCGTCCAGACGTCGTGTTTACGAATACTAGCGTGCATGCTCTGCCAGCTGTTGCTGCGAAATCAATGGGCATTCCAACGTTGTGGCAAATTACGGAGACGATTGAAAATAATGAATTTGGAGCATGTGCGGCCTCACTTATTCGTCTATTTAGTGACGCGATTATTGGCATATCCGAAACGACGCTGCAATTGTTTATCAGGCATAGTGGTGGAGGGGGGGCTCAACCTCCGCTCTACATTTTACCGCCGTCATGGCTTGAAGAGGATCTGGAACCACACACGTGGCCAGAACAGCGACATATCCGTCGTGCGCAGTTGGGCTTGCTTCCCGAGCATCGTCTAGTTGGTTTTGTTTCTTCGTCTTTATATGCCAAAAAAGGGTTTGATCACTTTGTGCCGATGGCTTTACAGCTATGTGAAAAGGACCCCAATGCTCGCTTTCTCATCGTGGGTGACCCCTCGGACACTGGTTATGTTGAACCTCTCAAATCACAGATTACGACCTCTGCTTTTGCTGACCGCTTTCACTTCATCTATTTTGAACCTCATATTCAAGCGATTTACCCAGCAATGGATGTTGTTGTTGTACCTAGTTTAGTGCCTGAAGGTTTTGGATTAACAGCAATGGAAGGACTTATATTCGGAAAAGCGGCTGTTGCTTACGCTTCGGGTGGCTTATTTGAAATTTTCAGCGCGACAGGCAACGAAGCTTACTGCGTCGAGACAGGTAACGTTGCTCGGTTAACATCCGTTGTCCATCAATTGCTGCAACAACCTAATCGCATTGAAATGGTAGGCGCTAGAAATGCGGAGGTGGTACGACAGACGTTCGGTATCGATATGTTCCGCCACCGTTTATTAACGGTGCTTACGAGCTTCGTTAACGCGAATCGCGCATTATATCGTGCGATTCAAAATTCGCAATCTGTCATCTACGTTGAAGATAACGGACGATATCATCCTCTGCAGCACGAAGGACAACTACGAGAGCGCGGTATTAGCACCGTGTGGCGAATACCTGACGTTGTATTTCACACATTGCTTATCGGTGAACCGCTTGGTCATGTCAGCACGCTCCCGCTACTTCCTATAGCACGTGCAATTCGGACTTCACGCGTGGCCCGCCGTTTAAAGAAGAGCCAAGCTAGGCGTCGCGGTACTCTGTTACGTCGAAGCTCGCTGCGCCGAGGCAAACTACGTCGGGGCAAGCGATTGAACAAGTCGAAGCGGAAGCGCGTCCTGCGCAATCGTGCAGGCCGCTTGCGATTACGTGCAGGCTCACGTACACGCAAATTTCCAACACCATTAGCTGCCCGTAAACAGGCAGGTGCAACATCACGAGTACAAAGGCGGATAAAGCCTAGCAAGCGGAACATTCGCGTACGTCGCGCGAGTACTGGACGACCTAGGCGCTAATTGCGCTAAATAAACCATGCAATCTTACTAAAATAAGGAGTAAAGCGAGGTGAACTCCTCCCATGCGCATCATGACGATTCTCGGCACACGTCCTGAAATCATACGACTAAGCCTCATCATCAAAAAGTTGGACCAGTATGCAGATCGACACATCTTGGTACACACCGGACAAAATTTTACCCCGACGCTCAGTGATATTTTTTTTACAGAACTCGAATTGCGGTCTCCTGATTATTTGCTGCAAGATAAGCAGCAATCATTAGGTACTCAAATGGCGTCCATGTTCGGTGAAATTGAGCGACTGTGCCTCCAAGAGCGGCCAGATAAAGTGCTGCTGTTAGGTGATACGAACAGTGCCCTTAGCGCCATCGTCGTCGAGCGACTTGGCATACCTGTCATTCATATGGAAGCCGGCAACCGCTGTTTCGATTTAACCGTGCCCGAAGAAAAAAATCGTCGTGTTATTGATACGGTTTCTACGATTAATATGCCGTACACGGAGCAGAGCAAAAAAAATCTAGTTCGAGAAGGGATGCCCAGCAATCGCATCGTGCTGACAGGCAATCCAATACGCGAAGTGCTCTTGCATTACAAACCCCAGATTGATGCCAGTTCCATTCTTGAACGACTGCAATTAGAGACAGGGCAATATTTTTTAGTGACTGCACATCGCGCCGAAAACGTCGACAATCCGCAGCATTTGACCTCGATTATGCACAGCTTGAACGATATTGCAAAGACGTATGGCGAACGTGTGATTTGCAGTCTTCATCCTCGAACGAAATCCCGCATGAGTGAGCAGTTAAGGCGCTCCATGCATCCACGCGTCGAATTTTATGAGCCGTTCGGTTTTTTTGATTTTGTGCGGCTGGAACAGCACGCACGCTGCGCGATTACAGACAGTGGCACCGTGCAGGAGGAATGCTGTATTTTTCACATCCCGACGGTCACGATTCGAAATACGACTGAACGACCGGAAACGGTCGACTGTGGCAGCAATGTCGTGTCAGGCTTGAAGCCTGAACATATTAGGGATGCTGTAAAAGTAATGACAAGTTTGCCTGCAACATGGGAATGCCCCGACGGTTACTTAGATGTTAACGTATCGGATATTGTGGTGAAATATTTGCTTGGAGGGAAGCCAAATGTTTAAAAATTCACGCATTCTCGTGACGGGCGGCACTGGTTCATGGGGGTATGAGTTAATCAGACAATTGCTGCCGCAACACCCGAAAGAAATTATAGTCTACTCGCGCAATGAATCCAGCCAAGTAGAGATGAATCGGGCTTTCGAGGATAAGCGGCTTAGCTTCGTCATTGGCGATATTCGAGACAAAGAGGCTTTGACGACAGCTTGCCAAGACGTGGATTATGTGTTCCATTTGGCTGCCTTGAAGCACGTACCTGTCTGTGAGGATCAGCCATATGAAGCGTTAAAAACGAATGTAATCGGCACCCAAAACGTGATCGAGGCTTCCATTGAGAACAAAGTGAACAAGGTCATTTACATTTCAACGGATAAGGCAGCAAACCCATCGAATTTTTATGGCATGACGAAAGCGATTGGGGAAAAATTAATCGTGTATGCGAACTTGCTCCGTACGACAACGAAGTTTGTGTGTGTACGTGGTGGAAATGTGCTTGGTACGAACGGTAGCGTCGTTCATTTGTTCAAAAATCAAATTCAATCGAAGCAACAAATTGGCATTACGGACAAAAAGATGACGCGCTTCTTCTTAACGCTGGAAGATGCGATTAGCCTGTTGTTCAAAGCTTCCACAGAGAGTTTTGGCGGCGAAATTTTCGTGCTGACGATGCCAACGTGCCGGATTATCGATCTGGCTGAAGTACTGATTGAGGCGTCAGGCAAAAGCGACGTGCAAATTATCGAAAGTGGAATTCGCCCTGGGGAAAAAATTCACGAAATACTGATGAGTGATTATGAAAGCTTATCGACAGTTGTGTATGATGAGCAGTATTTGGTCATTTTACCGACGATTGATGTGCCAGGGCTAAAAGAGAAGTACAGTCAGTATCCGGCCGTTAAATTTTCAAGCTTTAGCTCGGAGTATCAAATTATGAACAAACATGAGATTAAAGAGATGTTGGAGCAGGGAGGCTTCCTGTAATGAAATTGCTTGTCATCGGTGGAAACGGGATGGCAGGTCATATGCTTGTTCAGTACTTTAAGGAGCAGCCAGAATTTAGTTTGTTCTATACGAGTCGTGATGCGGAGGACGAATATGGCTTGCTGCTTGACGTAACAGACATCGAGCAAGTAGATCGGCTCGTAATGGCAGTTCGACCGCATGTCATTATTAATGCGGTCGGCATTTTGAATCAAGCGGCAGAGAGTAAGCCGATTGAAGCTTATCAAGTCAACGGGCTATTGCCGCATCGTTTGCGGCAAATCGCCGATCGAATAGGTGCGCGTGTCATTCATATTAGCACCGATTGTGTGTTTTCCGGCAGCCATGGTAGCTATATCGAAGCCGATGAAGTGGATGGAACGTCCATGTATGCTGTTACCAAAGCATTAGGTGAACTTCGTGACGGAACGGCACACGTTACGATTCGAACGTCTATTATTGGTCCGGAAATTCGCAAGCAAGGAATCGGGTTGCTTAACTGGTTTTTGCAACAACAAGGTGTCGTTCAAGGCTATCGACACGTATGGTGGAATGGCGTTACCACTTTGGAGTTAGCTAAAGCGATTCACTATTATGTGAATCGGCCAGTAGGTGGGTTACTGCATCTGGCCCACCCTAAGCCGATCAATAAGCATGACCTGCTTATGCTCATGCAACAAGCTTTTCGTAAAGAAGATGTTACGATTGAGCCATCGAATGAACCTGTGCTGGATCGTACACTCGTGAATACACGGAGTGACGCTGATTACCCGGTTCCTCCTTACCGAACGATGCTGGCTGAGCTGGCGGAGAGGATGCGCCAGCGATGAAAGGGGGCACGCTGCTCATTACTGGGGCAACCGGATTCACGGGGCGGCACGCTGCCCGTCATTTTGTGGAAGCCGGATTACAAGTCGTAGCGCTCACGCGGCGTGAAGACGAGGCGCTATCCCAACTCGGTGTGCAAGTCGTCGTGTGCGACTTGTTGAGCGCAACTGATGTGGAACGGGTCATCAACCATATTCAGCCTCACTACGCCCTACACCTCGCCGGAATGAATGCCGTACCCGATTCTTGGTCTGATCCCGTACTTGCGTTTCAAATCAACGTCGTAGCTACGCTTCATTTGCTGAATGCGTTGCGAGTCGTTCCCCAATGTCGAATCTTGATTGCGACATCGAAGCTAAAAGCGCCAGTACATCCCTCTTTTATACCACCGCACCCTTATGCGTTCAGTAAATCCCTTCAAGAAGTAGTTGCACTTGGCTGGTCGAATTTATTTCAGCAGGACATTTGCCTCGTTGAACCTTCCAATCTTGTCGGACCCGGTGCTTCGAACGGGTTGTGTGGATTGTTGGGGCGATATACGGTGCAATGTGAACGAAGAGCGTCGGGAGCAGACATAGCAGACGCAACAGGCTCAAGGGGTGCGATAAAACCATTTTACTTGTCATCCCGCTCAGCGTTGCGAGATTTTTTGGATGTACGTGATGCGGTTGCTGCGTATGAAATGGTGTTTGAACATGGCATCAGGGGGAATACGTACGTAGTAGAAAGTAGAGTGAAGCGATCACTGGGTAGTGTCGCGGAACTATTTATACGGAGTGCATTAGTGTCGATACAGGTGGAAATAGGGAACGAACAAGAACAAATCGTTATTACTCCCCCTATGGAAGAGGAAGATCGGGCAACACCTCATGCGTGGGGGTGGAAGCCGCTCCGGTCCTTTGAGCACTCCGTTTCTGATATTTTGAACTACTATCGTCATGAATGGAGGTGATTCCATGTTCCCCCTTGTTTCGATAATCATTCCCTTTTATAACGACCCCTTTATTGAACAGGCGCTGTCCAGCGCTGTCCAGCAAAATTACCCCAACATTGAAATCGTCGTCGTGGACGACGGATCAACGATGCATGTCGACAAAATGGCTCCCTATCGCGACCGCATTCATTATTTAGGAAAAGCAAATGGCGGTACAGCCAGCGCACTCAATCACGGTATCAAGCACTCTGCGGGGCAATATGTGGTATGGCTTAGCTCCGATGATCTGTTCTACCCACACAAAATTACGAATCAACTCCATCATATGCTGGAGCGGAATGCTTTAATTAGTCATACGAATTTCGATTACATTAATGCCTTCGGACAAGTAACGCAGCAGCGTGCTGCACTGCTGTTCAATTCGGCAGTTGATTTTTATCAAGGCTTCTTTAAATACAACCCGATCAACGGCTGTACCGTCATGATGAGACGCGATTTGTTCTATCATGTAGGTTATTTTAATGAAGCACTGCCTTATACCCATGATCTTGATTTTTGGTATCGAATTATGTTGGCGGGCTTTGAAGTCCATTTTGTCAACGAGCCGTTGACTGCCTACCGTTGGCATAGCGCTATGGGGACGATGAGGTATCGTCCGGCGATCAATGAAGAATTGAAGGAGACGAACAGGCATTATCATCCGTTAATGCGCGATTTTATTGCAAGATTAGGCCGCTAGTAATGGTTGGAATGACAACATTCTCAATAGGCAAACATGAACGAGCGCTTCGTAAACCCTTAGCAATCAAAAAGGGAGGACGAATGTGCTCGTTTTACGTTGATAGGCAAGTAACGATTTGCGTACCAATCTACTATTTGTATCAAAAAATATAAAATGATTCTTTTCGAAGTGTGAGATTTAATGTTTCATAACGAAACGATATACTTAGGATGAGGTGGTCTCATGCTAAATATTCGCATGGAACAAGAGCGATTGAAGCGAGGTTGGAAACAAGATCAAGTTGCCAGCCGCATCGGCGTATCTCGTTCTGCTTATTCCAATTATGAGAATGGAAATCGTAAGCCTGATATTGAAATGGTTAAGGAAATTGCTCAATTGTACGAAGTGACGGTCGATTATTTAGTAGGCAACGATCAGGCGGTAGCTCCTGAAAAAACGATAATCGTACACGACCCGAAACTGCGAGCGTTTTTTGAACAAGTCATGCTGTCACCAATAAGGCAGCGCGAGGAGCTTATGCGATTTTGGCGCTTTATGCGTGAGGATAGTCAAGACAGTGAGAAGTAATAAGAACGTGCGGTAAGCATAAGAATGCCCTTAGCCGTCTGCGAAGCACGGTATCCCGTGTATCCTGTTCAGCTAAGGGTCATGTTTGGCTTTATTATTGTTTAATTTTAATAGCTACAGCTTCAACCTGCGGAATCGTAATGGTACCGCCAAGCGTACTCTCATAAGATACTAATCCCTTCGAGTAGCCCCAAAAGGTAACGATATCCCCTTCTAATATGCGGGACTCATTTTCACCCCTTGCGTAGAACACGTAAATCGTATCATCATAAATGTTGTAACTATCTTTCGTTACATTGATGCGATACTCCGTAACTTGTTCCGTTTCCATCACTTGGATAACTTCACCCGTGTATCTGACCTGCGCTCCGTCATGTTCGTCAGGATTACGAGCTAATTCCTTATACGGAATAGTAACGGAGGAAGCATTAAATTGACTCAAATTAATGGGTTGCTGCTGTGGCGCGGGCTGGGAGTGTGTTTGTGTCTGAGCTAGAGCAGGAACGAGACTGCTACTTTCTTGAGACACCACTGTACTATCTTCATAAGCAACGATTACGATAGTTAACACTACTCCTACTACACCTGTAATAAGTAAGGTCACCGCTGTGATAAGCATGACGAGTGCCTTATTTGAGAACAGCCTGCTTGGTCTGTCGGGTAATGGAGACGGGGGGACGTTCATATGCTGCATCGAAGCGCCACACTCGTTGCAAAATCTTGCGGTTTCCATATTCATGAAGTGACAGCTCTGACAAATCACGATGATGCTCCTTCCGCTGCTAGGTTTAAATGAAAATTTTCCCACAAGTTTGAGTATATAAACAACGTCTCCCTAGTGTCAATGTTAATTACACATTCCGGCACGTAGAATGTTCTGATTCATCTTGAAACTGTAGAACTGTATCGCTGTAGTACATGTAGTACACCTTTCTCTTATTTTCTCATCAACACTCCGCGCCTTATAAATGCCCCATGGTTATTATTCGTAACCCGATTACAATTCATATTGGAAAATAATATATTTGTTATTGACAAATTTCGGATTGATAGGCTAATATCAAAGCGTAGTCTATTGAGAATGATAATCATTATCTCGTTATTATATAAGAATCAGCGCAGCAACCATAACCTCATGACTCCAGAATTCGATATCGTAGCGGGATTTTTAAAGAAAAAAGGAGGGAGACATTGAACATGAGAAAGACGTTGGCCATCCCAGTGTCTATGCTGACGGTAGTGTGTATGTTGGTGTCGCTATTTATCACACCTAACGTACAAGCTGCTAAATCTGCTAAGCTTGCTGACGGCATTTATAGTATTGACTACACGATTAAAAAAGCAGAAAATGACTCGGTTTCGATGGCCAACGATTATTTTGAGAAACCAGCAAAAGTAATTGTCAAAAATGGCAGTATCGTTGCTCAAATTCAGCTAAATCACAGCAAATGGATTACTGAATTTAAAGTGCCAGTTAGCAAAGACAAGTACGTGGATACGAAAGTAGTTAGCAGTGACAGTAAAGCCGACACGAGGCTTGCGCAGCTCAATGTGAAGGATTTGTCTACACCGTTAATTTCTAAGATTCATGTTACGGTCGAATCTATTAATTACGATCACGATTATACGATTCGTTTCGTCTTTGATACGAAGAGCATGAAACCTTACAAGGCGGGCAGCTCAAAGAGTAAGGGCAAATCCGGTAAATCCTCTAGCAAGTCCGCTAAAAAGAAACCCGATGCAAAATCAGGAGTGAAGGCAACTGCACAGCCTAATGTGAAATCGGGTACGAAGTCGGAGAAGAAGTCGAGTTCGGAAGTATCAAGCAGCAAAGGAAACGGTAAATAAAATTCGAATTCAAAGGAGCGATATCCAATGAGATTTCAATTGAAAAATGTACTTGCGATGTTTGCTGTGATGTTCATGTTGTTTGCGGTTGTACAAGTATCCCCAGCAAGTGCAGCTATAGCTGACGGTCAGTACACCATTAACTATAAAGTGCTGAAAGACCAAACGAATCAGCCTTCACGTTTGGGAGACTACACAGAGTATCCTGCTAAGCTGGTCGTGCAGAACGGTAAACAGTTCGTGCATCTGAAAATTTTGAGCAGCAGCTTGATTACCGCGTTTAAAACAAACCAAAATGGCGTGCTTACGAACGCTGAAGTTGTAAGCAGCGACGCGGCTGCAAATACACGCGTTGTGAAGTTCGAAGTGCCGAACTTGTCTGCAAAATTGAATGCCTACTCCGAAATTTACATTCCGTTTATTGGCTACACAGGTAAGTATAATGTACAGCTTCAATTTGAACCGAACACCATTACCCCAGCTATCTAAGTCGTACAAACTCTAAATCGATAAGGAGATGGATTTCAGATGAATAATACGTTAAGCAATCCGATGTCAAAAGTAGTGGCTTTGTTTGTTGCGGTTGTAATGTTAATGGCTACCCTGCTTATTTCTCCGGATAAAGCAGCTGCCGCTTTGCCAGACGGTCAATATCCGATCGGGGTTACGATTCTTAAAGATGTGAATGGTCAGCCTTCTACGGAGCCGTCTATGACAAATAGTTATATTGTGGGCCCTAAATTTTTAAATGTACGAAATGGAAAGAACTATGTTTCCTTTACGTTTACACAGAGCAAACAAATTACACATTTTAAAGTTAACGGTGTAGACTCCACAGTTGTGAGTCAAGATTTAGCCGCGAATACGAGAGTGATTGAATTTGAAGTTCCAAATTTGACGCAAACTTCCTCTGCTTGGATAAGCATTAATTGGCCAGAAATCAACTATGTAAATAGCTACAATGTGTGGGTTAAGTATGACAACCTCCCAGTCGGTCTGAACTAAAGGCAGAAGAGAAATCCCACCCCCATTGCCTGAATTCAGAACGTAGGCCGATCTGTGCTCCTATTTCCGCTGTAGGAGCACAGATCGAAATTCGATCCTTTTTAACCGCTATGCAACTAGACTATTAAACGATAATAGGTAAGGAGAAGTGTTAAAGTTGAATATATTAAGTAAGCCCGTCACAAGAGTGATGTCATTGTTAATAGCTGCTGTTATGTTAGTGGCTACCTTGCAAATATCCCCTGCCCAAGCAGCGGCTCGGATACCCGATGGTCAGTATTCTTTGAAAATAACTGCACTGAAATTCAACACAGATCAAGCATCGATGGCAGATGGGTATTTTCATGGGCCGGAACGATTAAATGTAAGGCAGGGAGAATACTTTGTATCTTTTAAAGTGACGCAAAGTAAAGAAATTCATACATTAAAAGTGAATAAGGTTGATGTAAGAGTTGTTTCAGAGGATAAGCAATTCAACACAAGAATTATTGAGTTTAAAGTTGATGATTTAACTAAAGTAGTTCCTGGTTGGGTCAGAATTGACTGGCCAGCAGTAAATTACCATAACCATTACGATATTCATTTTAAGTTCGAAGATATTCAACCGATTATTCCTCCAAAGCCGGATCCAACGCCAGATCCGACACCAGAACCTAAACCGAACCCAAACCCGAACCCGGGTACGAGTCCTGGAGGTGGTTCAGGTGGAAACCCTGGTGGAGGCTCCCCTAGTCCGGGACCTGGTCCGGTAACTCCAACACCGGGAGCTGGATTGCCAGATAAAGACGGCCCTAAAACGGGTGGGGCAGCTGGAACGAAAGAAGCTGCTAAGGGACAAGCCGTAGCTAAAGAAACGGCTGTTCAACAAAAGCCGGCTGCAAAAGAAGTTGTTATGCCGACAGACATTAATTCTCATTGGGCGAAAGCAGCCATTGAGGAAGCAATCACACTGGGCTTTGTCAGCGCAGATGCGAACGGGAACTTCGTTCCGAATAAGAAAGTAAATCGTGGCGAAGTTTCGTCCATGTTTGCTCAAGCGCTTAACTTGAGCGATGCAGACGCGGAGCTTTCTTTTGCGGACAGTGACAATATTTCGTCCAAGGCGAAAGATCATGTCGCGCAAGTCGTGAAAGCGGGTATTATGAACGGCTACGACGACAATACATTCCGCGCAAGCAAGCTTGTTACACGACTTGAACTGACGGTGATGATTGTGCGGGCGCTTGGCATCGAAGTGGATGAGAAAGCGACGCTAAAATTCAAAGACGCTGATCAAATTCCGGATTGGGCGAAGCCTTACGTAGCTGCTGCACTCAAACGCGAGCTCGTAAGCGGCAAAGGCAAAAATACGTTCAAGCCCGATGACAATGTGACCAAGGCGGAAGCAGTCAAAATGATTTTGGGCATGGTTAATAGCAAATAATGATTTCACGAGGATGCCGGGCAACTGGCGTCCTCCGTGATTTTACAGCACAGAATCGGAAATCGTGTACATAAAGGAGAACGTCCTCGGATGAAAAATGTGAAACGCGCAGCAGCTATCATCTTTATGATCGTCGCTGTTTTATTTGTTTTTTCAGGCTGCTCGGCAGAAACGAGCAAGCCAACTGCGACGTCATCTGCTGAAAGTACAGCGGGACAAGCTTCACCAACAACAGCCGGAACAGCAGCAACAGCAACAGGAACAGCAGCAGTTGAGCCGGCAGCAACGGCCGACCCAGCCAAAAAAGAAGCCCCACAAGTCAAGCATCGAGTCGTATCGACTACGGTAGCCGTTACACAAATGATGGATGCATTGGAGATCGATCTAGTAGGCATTCCGACAAGCGTCAAAGTGCTACCTGAACGATACAAAGGCATTACCAAAGTGGGCAACCCCATGAGCCCAGATATGGAGCTTGTGAAGTCGTTGCAACCGACTGAAGTGCTATCTGTAACCACGCTTCAATATGATTTGGCGCCTGTATTTGAAAGTGCAGGGATTAAAGCGAACTTCATCGATTTAACAAGTCTAGCTAAAATGAATGAGGCCATTCTGTCACTAGGCAAAACATATGATCGTGAGCAAAAAGCAGCAGCCATCGTGGAACAATTTAATACGAAGTTGGCGGCGATCAAGCAGAAAACAGCCGGCAAAAAACAGCCGTCCGTGCTTATTTTGCTTGGTGTTCCGGGCAGTTACTTAGTCGCAACGGAGCATTCCTTTATTGGTGACCTCGTCAAGCTTGCAGGCGGCAAAAATATTGTGCAAGGCGAAAAGGTAGAGTATCTCGCCTCCAATACCGAATATTTGCAGCAGGCGAATCCAGATATTATTTTGCGAGCGGCGCATGGACTGCCTGATGAAGTCGTCAAAATGTTTGATCAAGAATTTCAGGAAAATGATATCTGGCAACATTTTAACGCGGTGAAAAATGATCGGGTATACGATCTGGAGGAAGCGTTATTTGGCACGACAGCTAATTTAGATGCCCTGAAAGCGCTAGATGTCATGATGGGCTACCTCTATCAGGAATAGGACATAGGTACACACAGATGAACAAGAAAATCGTTAGCTTCATAGCTGTTAGCTGCTTGCTTATAATAGTATGCGTATTCTCGATGACAGTCGGGAGCATACAAATAAGCTTTTTAGAGTTGATACAAGGTCTTTTTTCAGGAACGAATGCGCAGGTTGAGGTTATTAAAGATTTACGCTTTCCAAGGATGATTGTGTCTTTGTTTACAGGTGCAGCGTTGGCGGTATCCGGTGTGTTGCTGCAAGCCGTTATGAAAAATCCGTTGGCAGACGCGGGTGTAATCGGCATTTCTTCTGGAGCGGGTGTGATCTCTTTATTAGTCGTCTCGATTTTCCCGACGTTATTTTTTTGGCTGCCGTTGTTTGCCTTTTTAGGCGGCGCCTTTGCTTGTTTCTTAGTATATTTATTTTCATGGAAATCAGGTCTAAATCCTACTCGTCTTATATTGGTCGGGATTGCGATCAACGCGACGTTTACGGGGCTCGGCCAATCGTTCAACTATAGGGGGAGCTACGCGGTCACCAGTCTCAATCAAGCGACAACGTCCATTTTAAATTTAAAGACGTGGAAAGATGTCGAGGTGATGGTAACATACGGATCGATTGGGCTCGTGTTAGCGCTGCTGTTATTTGCGTGGTGCAATCTCTTAACGCTACAGGACAAGACAGCTAGAAGCTTAGGTGTTCATGTGACCCGTGTTCGCTTGCTTATATCAGCAGTAGCCGTGCTGTTAGCGGCTGTCGCGACTGCCATTGGCGGACTTATCGCTTTCGTTGGACTGCTTATTCCGCATATTGCCCGCTTGCTAGTCGGTACGGATCATAAAGTGCTGATTCCCTTTTCGGCCTTATCAGGGGCGTTGCTGTTATTGCTGGCAGATACGTTAGGAAGAACGATACTTGCGCCTAATGAAATTCCCGCGTCCATTATTATGACCGTGATTGGCGGGCCGTTTTTAATTTTTATGCTTAGAAAGAGTGAGCGAATTTATGAAAATTGAACAGATCACGTTTGGCTACACACCCAAACAACCTTTGCTGCACGATATTAGCTGTGAGCTAGACATCGGAAAAGTGACGACCATTATTGGCCCAAATGGTTGTGGGAAATCAACGTTGCTAGGTGTGATGTGTAGACATCATACCCCACAGAGTGGACAAGTGATCGTGGATGGCAAGGCGATTAGTAGCTACAAACCAAAGCAATTGGCACGGAAGCTGGCGGTTGTTCACCAGCATGACGATGCTCCGGCGGACATTACCGTCGAGAAACTAGCAGGGTTTGGCCGCCTGCCTCACAAAAGCTTATTTGCTCAAGATCACGAGCAAGATGACAAAGCGATTGAGTGGGCGTTAAGCTGCACGAATCTGCAACATAAGCGCAACATGAAGCTGGATGAGCTGTCTGGCGGCGAGCGGCAAAGAGCATGGATTGCGCTGGCGTTGGCGCAAAGCACGCCGATTTTATTTTTAGATGAGCCGACTACTTATTTAGATATTTATTATCAGATTGAAATACTAGAGTTAATTAAATCATTAAATACGGCACATCAATTAACGATTGTGATGGTGCTGCACGATATTAATCAGGCCATTCGCTATAGTGACAACATTATGGTCATGAAAGATGGGCAAGTCGTCATGCAAGGCGCACCCCAGCATGTCATTACGCAAGAGACGATTAAATCGATTTATGGAGTTGATGTGCTCGTTAAACATGATCAAGATACAGGTATGTATATCGTTCCAACAGGAATATAAGTGTTGGGTGCGTGTGATAGCAGTCGCCTGCTCTGATGGGTTAGCACGAAAGCTCCTACTTGCCCTTGCAAGGCAGTGTGCTCGTGCTAGCATATACAGGGCAGGCGATTTGAGTTATGAGAAATGTTTCAGCTCTAGCATTTCCAACAGCGGGCCCGCTATTTCCAAGTCGGGTATCGCATAATGATTAGGTACGGATTCAAAGACGGAATTCCAAACCGATGATTCCACCCATAATTCCTGGGCGCTATGAACGAGAAATAAGCTGTTATATAAGTTTCCAGGTACTTGCATCGCAACGAACACCTCCCTATTATCGAATGCGCTTGCCGCATACTTTTTCGTATAAACTCCACATTTCTTCGTTATAGCGCTCAATCGACCAATAATGAAGGGCGAACTGCTGCGCTTGAGCTCCGAGTTGTTGCCTCCATTCCTCGTGCGCAAGCAAGTGATTCAAACTGCCGCACAACGATTCCGGATCAGCAGGAGGAACGATAAGGCCTGTTGTGCCGTGCTGAACCATTTCCGGCAAACCGCATGCCGAGGAGACAATAACAGGTTTGCCTGCGATTTGGGCTTCAATGACAGATAACGGCTGGTTGTCCTGCAAACTTGGTTGGACATAAATGTCCGTTAGTGCCATGAATTGCGGAATATCGGCCCGCCCACCCCAAAAGACGACATCTTCCCCGATACCTAGCTGTACAGCCAACTGTTCATACTCTTGGCGCTTTGCCCCTTCTCCAACAATCCAGCACACCCAATCGTTCCGGAATCGCTTTAATTGAGCTAAGGCGAACAGCAAGGTTTCGATACCTTTTAAATAAACGATACGGCCTGTAAACGTTATGACTTTTTTATTGGCAGGGCGAGTTAAGGTAGTAGGCAACTGCATATTTTGTATAAATTGACCGATGTCAATTCCATATGGAAACACGGAGACGTGACTGCTAGGAATGAGGTAATCTTTTTCGAAAATATGCTTGAGCCACTGTGAAGAAGTTAAGGCATGATTGGACGACATGACGCCCTTCATTTCTAAGGAATAGTAGTAGTTGTACAACATGTACAGATCATTGTCAGACAAGGCATGAGACTCGATAAGTAGCTTGATTTCACCGAGCAGCGAACCGTGAGGATTAACGAGAAGTGGGATGTGCCGTGGCTTCACTCTCGAAATGGCACGAGCGGAAATAACATCGTGGGTATGAATAAGATCGTACTGGTGCAGTCCGATCGAAGCCGCAATGACTTCCATACAATAGCGGTCTACTTCCGTGTGGTAAATAATCGAAGAGTAGGTTAAGGCCGAGGCTGATAACCTCGTTTCAATCAAGGGGCTGTAATCCGATTTCATAAACTTTCGGTCCTGATTGATGAGATGGAAATATTCAACCCCGTTACCGAAAATATCAACGCGGTGCCCTAGTGCCTCCAAGTCCGTTTTCAGCCGTGACATAAGCGGCCATACTCCTCCGAGATGAGGGATTTCCCAGTAGGTCGCCAATAGGATATTCATAGTTCCCCCCCTGACTCCAGTTTAATGTAGTATATTTTCGTTGTTCATTGTCGGTATGTGTGATATGCCTTTTCCTTATAAAAATAGACGCTAGGGACGGCGTATGCTGCATCGTTTTGCGTTTGTGTTGGGCGAACACCCTTGCCTACCTCATCGTTGCCGCATATGTTGTAGCGACAATTGCGGCTCAACCGCATAAGGAGGAACCGAAGTGGGTGTTTACTATTCGGCGTTGTTTTCAAATCCGGTTATAAATGGGGATTCAGAAATCAAATTTGCTGATTTGCATGTGGAGAACTTGCATCATCAATCCGCTAATGTACTCGTGCGACTCATTTGTGATGGGGGAGTCGTTGCTGAGCATTTAAACCGCGTAAAGCCTTCAGGAGATTCAAAAGCGTATTTCCGCATTCCCGATATGCGGTTGATGAGTGGGCCGTATGGGTTTCAAGTGTTTACGACGATTACAGGCCATCATCCGTTGAAAATTACGGTACACCTCAAGGATCGGGATAGTTCCGTTACGAAGACCATTGGCATGGATTCATTCACTGAGGTGGATGTGGTGCAGGCTTAGTGAGGAGGGGTTGCCTTGCGGATCATAGTTACAGGTGGAGCGGGGTTTATCGGCTCTCATCTCGTAGAAGCTCTCCTTGAACGTGGGGATGACGTTCATGTGATTGATGATGGCACAACCGGATATTTTGGTTGGCTACCTTCGCAAGCGGTGCTTCATCCATTGAGTGTGACGGATGAAGCGGCTTGTTTGTTGGTGGAGCGTTTGAAACCGGACAGCGTTATTCATTTGGCAGCTCAAGCTGATGTGAAGCGATCATTGGATAATCCGATCGCGGATATGCAAGCGAATGTGCTTGGTACATTGATGATGCTAGAAGCGTGCCATCGTGCTAAGGTCGGACAGTTTGTATTGGCATCCACGTCTGCTGTATACGGACAGTTGGAGCCAGACATGCTCCAAGAAGATATGCCGACGGAGCCTATTTCTTGCTATGGGCTGTCCAAGCTGACAGCCGAGCGTTATGTCGAACAGTATATTCGGCATAAAGGTGTGAAGGGGGCGGTACTTCGTTTCGCCAATGTGTATGGTCCGCGGCAGACCCCGAAGGGGGAAGGCGGGGTCGTTGCTGTCTATTTGAAGCTGATTCAAGCAGGGCAACCTTTGCGCATAGATGGGGATGGCGAGCAAACACGTGACTTTATATATGTCGCAGACGTTGCAGACGCCTGTATGCGTGTGGTTGATGCTGGATTGAGTGGACTGTGGCAGGTAGGTACAGGCAAGTCTACATCGATCAACGAGCTGATTAGCATGTTGGAGCATGTACATGGAAGGGGGCTGCACACGGTACATGCACCAGCACGACAAGGAGATATTCGTCATAGTTGTCTAGCGTTTGAACGTGTGGCGAGAGATGTGGGTTGGGCGCCCCGCACCTCGCTGCTCGATGGGCTACGGCAAACTTATCACGATATGAATATGTAAAGTTCACCATATAGACAATCAATTTTAAGTTTGCTTTCAGTTTCCTTTAAGGTGCTTTTACACTTTGTTCCGTAATATAGCTCTTTGTAACGACAGGCTCAGGGGAGCGCTAAGACAGGGAGGGCACCCTCCTGAGCTAAGGATGAGCAAGGAGGGTCTAGATGTTAGAAGTGAACGATGTAAGTAAAAGGTTTGGCAATCGATATGGTGTGCAGTCTATCGACTTTACGATGGAGCGGGGGGAAATTGTCGGCTTTCTCGGCCCGAACGGAGCGGGCAAGACGACAACGATGCGCATGATTACAGGGTATTTGAATCCGACGAGCGGCTCGATTCGTCTTGATGGATTAGCCATGTCTGATGCAGCGGCTGTCGTGCGGCGCAAAATTGGATATTTACCAGAAACGCCGCCGCTATATCCAGATATGTCGGTTAATTCCTATTTAAAATTTGTCGCCGATTTACGAGATGTACCTGCCCGTGAGCAAAAGGTACGGATCGCAGAAATGATAGACAAGCTTGATCTGCATGGTAGAGAGAGACAGCTGATACGCAACTTGTCTAAAGGGTACAAGCAGCGCCTCGGACTAGCGCAGGCGATTATTCATAAGCCAGAGTTGCTCGTGTTGGACGAGCCCACTTCAGGCTTAGATCCGAATCAAATTGTGGAGATTCGCCAATTGATTCGTGAATTGGGTGAGCAGCATACTGTGCTGCTAAGTACGCATATTTTGCCGGAAGTGAATGCGCTCTGCAATCGGGTCTTAATTATTCATCAGGGTAGACTCGTGTTGGATGAACGACCGGATCGGCTGGGAGCAGCGCTAGGACAGGAAACGGCGTTAATGATGGAAGTGAAGGGGCCTGAACGCGAAGTTATTGAGCTTATTCGTGGATTAGGTGAGGATATTGTAATTGAGCAGTTAGCGCCGATTGTTCCGACTCTGCATGAACGTCATGATCTGGAGGTTATAAATCCAGAGGTGAGGGAGCGAGTGGTTATTGATGTAGAGCTTGGTGATGGGCTGAAAAAGGTTGGCCATGACGAGCTGGAAACTATCGAGGAAATCGAAGTCGAACGAAAAGCGGGAGTCGCAGCGTCGACGGCGCACACGGACGCGAACACGGGAGTCGCAGCATCGACAGCGCACACGGACGCGAACACGCTCACGGACACCGTTAAGTTGAAGGTCATCTCGCGTAACGATCAGGACGTCCGTGAACCATTATTTTTTGCTTTAGCACAAGCAGGCTACCCTATTCTCGAACTAAAGCGTCAATCGACTAGCTTAGAAGAAGTGTTTACGCGCTTAACGACAGAGGAGGCGTCCCGCGATGCGCAGATTTAATGCGATATTTCGTAAAGAGTTGCACGCTTATTTTACATCGCCGACCTCGTATGCGGCTTTTGCGGTGTACATGCTTATATCAAGCTTGATGTTTTACTTGAACTTTGTCATGTTTCAGCCAAGCATTATCGATTTCCGACTCGTGTCAGGCAACGCGACATTTATGTTCATCTTTATTATTCCGCTCTTAACGATGCGCCTGTTGGCCGATGAATTTCGGCAAGGAACGGATGAATTGCTATTAACTTCACCAGCACGATTAAGTGAGATCGTACTAGGAAAATACGCGGCCGCGTTACTACTCATGGTACTGCTCGTGGGCTTGAATTTTATTTATCCGATCGTGATGTCCTTTTTTGGGCCGATCGATATGACCGTCGTATTGACTTCTCTCCTCGGCATGTTGCTGCTTACAGCCGCGATGGCGGCCATCGGCTTGTTCGCCTCTGCGTTGTCGCAGCATCAAATGATTGCAGCAATGACAGGAGTTGTGCTGCTGCTCATTTTTTGGTTGCTGGACTGGGCGGCGCAAGCAGCGGAAAGCTTAGGGACATGGCTCATGCCGTTGGCGATGAGCGCCCGCTTGGACTCGTTCTCAAAAGGTATATTGAGCGGCGCGGATATCGTCTTTTTTATCACATTGACAGTCGTATTTATTGTACTTAGCATTCAGGTGCTTGAAAGAAAACGGTGGAGGTAATTCAATGATGAACAAATGGCTGCGCGGCACGAATGCGGCTTTACTATCAGTTGCCGTAGTCGGCATCTTTGTATTGCTTACGTACTTTTTGCAATCGTTAACCGGGTTTCAATGGGATTTAACTAAAAATCAATCGTTCACTCTGTCAGACCAGACGACGACTACGTTGTCACAATTGAACGGGAAGGTGGACATGAAGTTGTTTGTGACGCCGCAAGACGATCCGATCCTAACACGTCAAGTGGCCGATATGGCGCAGCAGTATGCCAAGCACAACAAGAATATTACGTTTTCACAATATGATTTGTTAAAAGAACCTTCGTTGGCGCAGCAATACGAGCTGTCAGGCAGCTCACTCGTGTTGGAGCAAGGGGAGAAGCGTAATACAGTTGGCTTATATGAGATGTTCAGCGCGGGCGAAGGGTATGGAGCGTATGCGTTTAGCGGCGAACAAAAAATGACGCAAGCGTTACGCAGTCTGACATCGGACAAAAAGACAAAGGTGTATGCGCTGAATGGGCATCAAGAGTTTCCACTCGCCCAGATGTCCGCGCTGCAATCTAGCTTTTTGCAAGAAAATATCGAGCTTCAACCGTTGAATATCTATCAAGCAGGCTCGATTCCGGCGGATGCGGATATGATTATGATCGCGGGCGCGCAGCAAGATATTAGTGAGCAGGAATACCAGTTGTTGAAAAAATACGTCGAGGGCAACGGTAAGCTGTACATCGCGCTCGGTTACAACCCTGACATGAAGCAGCAATGGAAACAGATGGACAAGTTGTTGCAGGTAGTCGGGGTCAACAATCGCCATGCGATTGCCGTTGAGCCGAAAAAAAGTTTGCTTAATGATCCGTATACGATCGTGACGAACTACAGTTCACACGAACTGACTTCAAAGTTAGCACAGTACAACTTGGTCACGATGCTTAGTCTAGGTGTGCCGCTTGAAGCGAAGCAGCAGGAAGGTTTCGTGGTGGAGCCTATTTTAACGACGAGTGAGCAAGCGTATGGCGAGACTGATCTCAAAAAAATGAGTGAGCAAGGTAGCGAGCAGGATGCTAAGGATTTAACGGGCCCCTTGAATCTCGGATACGCGGTTCAAACAGCTGATGGCAAGCCAAAAGCAGTCGTCGTTGGTGGTGCATCGTATTTGCATAATAGCATGATTATGACGCAGGGCAATCGAGATTTTGCGTTGAATAGCGTCAACTGGCTGCAAGGGGACAAGGATCAATTAACGATCCGACCGCGTGAGCATGAAGCGTATCAAGTTGCTTATTTGACACCTGCACAAGGTCAAGCGATTTTGTGGACGACGGTCATCGGTGCACCATTGTTCCTGCTTGCAGTAGGTGGCGGAATATGGTGGAGAAGGAGAAGGGCGCAATGAAAAAATCATGGCTGACTGTGCTGCTACTTCTGTTGTTTGGTGCAGGGTTATGGTATGCGTCGACACAGCAATTTTTTCAAACAGGCACTAGTGAGCCGCAGCAGAAGTTACTTCAATTGGACGCTGAACAGGTACAATCTATTGTTGTGCAAGGCGCAGACGCCGCAACAAAGACGGAATCGATTAAACTTGAACGACAAAATAAGGACTGGGTGATGATTCAACCTGCAACGTATCCGATTAATGTTTATCCGGTTCAAGATTGGCTCTCTTCCTTGGCAGCCGTTGAGATAGCTGCTATGGTAGAGGAGCAGGCAATGGACTTGGGCAAATACGGGCTGGAACAACCAACAGCGCAATATAGAATCACGCTGAAGGATGGCACAAGCCAGACGATTAAAGAAGGAAATCCATCGCCGCTAGCTGACTATGTCTATGTAGCCATTAATGAGGAGACGACTGTATATCAAGTGGCTGCTTCGCAATTAGTATCACTTAATCGCTCAGCTGTTGACTTTGCTATTAAGGAACCGATTCAGCTGAATACGGATCAAGTACAAGCGGTCACGCTAACGAGCGCGGGCACTACTTATAAGCTCAAGCGTGAACGTGCGTCCTCTACGGATAAGCCGACTAACAACGCGGCTGAACCTAATCATGAGCAAGGGGCTTCTGCTATGGAGTCGGAGCCGAAGTGGACATTGAATGGTAAACCATTGCAGGAGGAGCAAATCATAACTTTGCTCAATCATATTAGCAGTTGGAGCACGAGTGAAGCGCCTAAACCGGCTAAACAGTGGACAAAGCCAACTTCCACCTTAGCTGAACCTTTATTAACGTTGCAAGTCACATCAGCTAAAGAAGATGGTGTTCATAAAACTGTTCATCAACCTGTTCAAAAACCGTCAGAACAAACGACGTTATACCATGGGTATGTAGACGCGGAAAAAGACACGGTATGGCTAGTCTCCTCCCAAAGCGAATGGGCTTACGGGATAGAGCGCCACAAGATCGATCAATCCCTACAAATGTGGGAAGAACAACACAGAACAGCAGCGGTCAAATGACCGCTGCTGTCAGGCTGTCAAGAATACAAAGCTAGTTCTTGACTCCCGATCCGCTGCCGCTGTACGACTTGCTGTGAACGACTGTCAAGAAAACAAAGCTTGTTCTTAACGGTTGCTATAGTGGCTATATCGCCAGATTTACCTCGTTTTGATTTCTAACGGTTATAGGTGAGCTTATTTCTCCAATTTCATTCAACATTCAGCTGTTTTCATCGTAATAAGAGCCCTCATAACCGTTACATGTTGAACGGGTTCATTTTCGCTGAAATAACAACTGTGGCAACCGTTAGGAGAGGAGGCGCAGTGAAACATCTGACCACCATCAGCTGACCACCAACGGTTAGGGCACAAGAGATCAGCTGACTCCCGACCGATAAGTGCGAAGCTGCTTGTTGTTATCTCAATGAAGAGAAACCCTCGTCTTAACAAACAGAAGTTTCTCGACAAGCTGGCAGCAGCGGTCAAATGACCGCTGCTGTTTTTTAGGCTGATAGCTAGATCGGTGTTTGCGCGATTACGTGACCACGGAATAATGCCTACTAATATGCAGGAATAGGATTATAGAATTATAGGATTGCATGCTGCCTAGAGATGACCTATTCCTAGCACAGAGCGAAGCATATTTTTGAAGTTGTACACATATTCGCTTTCCCCGAAATGGGCTTTAATATAACTAGCAGAAGTTTCACGAATCTGATTACGCAATGGCTTGTTCCTCATTAAATCTAGCGCTTGCTCGACCGCTTGCGAGATTTGATGGTGACCATAAAATTTGCCGGTTACATCATGCCGGACAAATAGCTTAACACCGTCTGAATCCGTACATAATACGGGACAGCGGCAAGTCATCGCTTCTGCAACAGCATAACCAAAGCCCTCGGTGCCAGAGGTAGATAGTAGGATTCCTCCTGAATCACCTATTTGAGAGAAATAATGCGCCATTTCGGCATGTGGAACATTGTTGAATATCGTCAGCTTATCTTGCAAATTTAAAGCTTTAATCATAGGTTCGAACAGCTGTTTATCTGCTTCTACATAGATGTTTGCATCTTGAAACATCCACAGTCGAACCCGTTTATCATAACGATTGAGCCAATACCCAATTTCCAAAAAGTCTTTCCAGTTTTTATTTTCTTCCAATCGTCCAACCCAAGCCACGATCGGGTGAACAGGCGGTATATTAGGCTTATAGTTAAATCGAGCGGTATCAATGACATTTGAAAATACATATTGTGGCAGCCACGGGCAGTGCCGTCCGAACAAGCTGATTAAGTGTCTAGTTGGGGGAAGGTGAACGGCTTGTGCGTATTGCTTTAGCACAGGAGCGGCTTCAATGATCGTATTTTCAGCTACATGAAGTGGGCCTAATCCTTGCGCTTCATAGACGATTGGCCCATTATAACCGAGCCGGCGCAGCCGTTCAATCATCGTATAGTCAGACGAAACGAAGATGAGTGCATATTGATGATGCTCTAAAATTTGCTTAATATCTTCATCGTAATTAGTCGTAAACATAGGGATGTTGGATACGTTTTGGATGCCCGCTCCAGAACGTAAATAGAGCAGATGCCCGTTAATTCCGTTGCGATTCAGCGTTTGGCAGCGCAGACGATTTAACGTCTCCACACCGCCGCTCGGCACGTAATACGTAAACAAGATGTTCACCCATTCCACCGCCTTATAGGATGTCCGTACACATTGTTTGGTTGCAATTAATATATGAGTACGAACTACAAGTGGTGTGGGTTATTGCGATGGAAGTGGCCAATGCAGTAACAAGCCGGATTGGGATAGACCACCGCCAAATCCGTACAATAGGACAAGGCTATTTTGCTGCAATCTTCCGTCTTTTATTCCTTCAGCTAATGCTAATGGGATGCTGGCGGCGGATGTATTTCCAAAGTATTGGACACTCGTTAAGGTGTTGTCTATGGAAATACCGCTGCGTTCACATAATGATTCAATCATGCGCAGATTCGCGCTATGAGGTACAAAGCAATCGACTTGTTCAAGTGAGTAGCCGGATACTTTCATCAGTTCATGCATGCCTTTAGGAATTTGGGAAAGGGCCCATTTGTACACTTCACGGCCGTTCTGAACCATCGTGCCATCTGCTTTGAGCGGGATACCATTAATCTGGTTGGCAATGGCGCTACGATATAGTGTACCTTGAAGATCGCCCATCGTATGTGAGCTAGAGGCAATAAAGCAAGGGGCGTATGTATGTGGGTGTGGATCAGCTTCAAGCAACATGGCCCCAGCGCCATCACCGAACAAAATACACGTGCTGCGATCCGTATAATCAACGGTTCGCGTCAACACTTCTGCACCAACGACAATCACTTTACGGTGCATGCCTGAATCAATAAGTCCGATCGCAACTTGCAGCGCGGTAACAAATCCAGCACACGCATTGGATACGTCGAAGGACGAACAATTAGGAATGCCGAGCTTAGCTTGTGTAATGGCAGCTGTGCTAGGGAAAAAGGCGTCGGGCGTCGTCGTTGCTACAATTAGCGCATCCACATCATTAAGATCCACATGCTGAGTCTTGCTCATATGTTCTATCGCTCGTTGCGCGATATCACTTGCGTATACATGTTCATCTACCATTCTGCGCTCAATCATACCTGTACGCTGTACGATCCAATCGTGATTCGTATCTACTAATTTTGCTAAATCATCGTTAGTAATCACTTTCTCAGGAACGTATACCCCGAAGGCTGTGATTCGTGCTTTCGTGTGCAATGTTGCTGTACGCATGTCATGTCTCCTCCTTAAATGCTTCGATTACTGCATCGAAAATGGCTTCTTCAAGAAATGAAATTGACCATTGACCTAGATTATTACTTGATCGTAGTACCTGATGCTAATTTTATCGATCTATTTTTTATCCGTCAATGAATTTTAGATTTGAGCCTGATGTTAGGGATGTTGTGGAAGAGGCGGAAAAAGGTTGGCATCATAACTCCGCTAAGGCAGTGCAATATAAGAGTGGCGGCAAAAATGTAAATGCACAAGGAGGAACATGCATGCGAATCAAAGCGACTTTACTGGCACTGACAGCTGCGTTAGTAATGACAACGGGGTTAACGGCTTGTACAACCCCCAGCAATAATAATGTGACCCCGAATAGCTTGAATAACCCGACCGGCATGCGCTATAACTCAACTACAAATGGTCTTAATCCGATGACCAACCACGATGGAAACCGGACGTATAACAATTACGGTTATGACGGTTATCGGAATCATAATGGCGCTGGCAACTATAGTGGTTACGGCACGGGCCGCTATAATAACGGTGCGCACAGTGGACGTTATGGCGCACACAGCGTTGGCAATTTGCAAATGCATCAGGACATTGCTAATAAAATCGCAGGCATTAAAGGGGTCAAATCGGCTAACGTTATCATCACGAACAATAACGCCTATGTCGCTGTGACGACAGACCATTCAACAGCGAAATCGTACGGAACTAATCGAAATGGCGTCACGAACAACAGCCTGACGCACAATAACGGCGTGCGTAATAACAATGTGATGCATAACAACAATGTGATGCATAACAACAATGTGATGCATAACAACAATATGACGCACAATAATGGTACGATGCGTAACCACAATACGACGTACAACAACACGGCGAATTACGACACTCTTGATCCGCAACTGAAGCATCATATTGCGAATATCGTGAAAAAAGAGGCGCCAAACTGTCGCAACGTATATGTGTCCGAGAACCCTGACTTTGTAGGACGTTTAAATGACTACAAGCGTCATACGGCTAACGGAAAGCCGTTGTCTGGGTTTGCTACCGAATTCGAGGAAATGCTCTACCGTGTGTTCCCGACTAATGCAAGTGGATACAATGGCACTGGCTATCCAGGTGGCAACAACTATCCACCGAACTATCCAACGATGCCTAACCGAACGAATTACACCGCGCCAGGAGTTCGATAGTACAAGCTGTATGTTTGTTAAAAATGGGCTTCGCATCTTACGCATTTATAATGGCGTAAGAAAGCGAAGCCCATTTTTTCGATGTGGCGCACCAAGTGTTATGGCCCTTCATAGTATAAATTTGACTGTATCCCTTAACCTTGTTAAATTACAAAAATTCGGGCAAGGAGGGGTGACACTTGAAGGGTAGCGATCACAAAAGTAAATTTTTGTTGACTAATCGTGAACGTGAAGTCTTTGAATTGCTCGTTCAGGACAAAACGACCCGAGATATCGCGCAGCAGCTGTTTATTAGTGAAAAAACAGTACGTAACCATATCTCAAAGCTGATGTATAATAAAGACTAACTAAAACAGTGCATGTTTTTTGCGCGAATATTATGTGATTTTTGTCTATAATGTGTGTGTTGCTTTGATTTCCCTGTGTTATATTTGTAACATGATAATTTCATAAGACGGGCAGTCGGGCGACTAATCAGGTCGCCTTTTTTGTTGTCTCGAATGAAGATTGCACGCGTAGGGAAAGCTATTTATGAAGGCTCTTTTGATGCGGTATTTGTTCGATGATCAAGTTCGAATTATTTCCCAAGCTAATTTGAGCCCATGTAAGGTTTTTCGGACCCCTGATGAACAACGTTTTGAGCAACCTTGAGGCCATACGGGGTAAGGGATTTCACCACTCTGCTGAACAGCGATTTGAACAGCAAGTGAACAACGATTTGAACAACGATTTGAGCAGGTATTTCCCTTAGAGCCACAAGGGTTTGCGCCATGTGCGTGAACAACGTTTTGAACAGCAATTTGAACACAAACAAGAATAACTATATATAGTTACTTATATTTAGATCTTCTACTGTTTACGTACTTAGTAAATATATATACGTCGCAAATGTCACTCTTCCGAGTGACGTTTTTTTGTTTTTATAAAAAATGAATGGAGATGAAGATCATGGACAAGTTTAGAGGAGTCAAAAGTTTCCGAGTCTTCTATGAAAACCCGACGCCAGAACAGCAGCTTAAATTAGCGGATTACGGGTTAGTCATCATGGAGGCAAATTTTCTCACAAAAGAAATGGTGAAGACAATCAAGTCTAAGGGAGCGTTAGTGGTCGGTTATCTGTCCACAATGCAAGCAAACGAAGCTGTTCCCTACTTAAACCAACTACGTACAAGTGACTACTTCCACGTGAAAGGTGTGCCGTACCGTTTCCCACAATGGAAGTCCTATCAAATGGACATTAGTCAAGCGCATTACCGCAGCATCTTACTAAGCGAGTACAAAAGGCTTATCATGGGGCTTGGCCTTGACGGTGTGTTCTTCGACACTGTTGCGGACATCGCAGAGAAAGATCACTTTACGGCGAATGATAAAGCTAAGCAACACGCAGGATTGCTGCAGCTGATTGCAGATATTCGAGCAACGAACACAGAAGGGCTGATCATCCAGAACAGAGGCTTTCACACGCTTCGTTATCATTCATGCCTGCACGTGGACGGTATTATGTGGGAAGACTTCCACGACGCAGCAGGGCAATGGACACTAGATAGAATGCAGGAAATAAAGAATATACAAGCATTAAAGGGCCTCACAGTGCTAAGCGATGTCAAAACGCAGTCCGATTTCGATTTCAGTAAGAACGCCAGTTATGTTCCTTGGCTCAATCCGCTCGGTGAAGCAGGCTACAAAATATGTTGAATGAAGTTATGCGGTGTATCTTAATGCTATTTGTCTCATTATTATCATGCGTGTTAATATTCACCATTTGTTTCGGGCCAAAAGAGAAATAACGATTGATTAGGTAAAACATGGAATGTTATACTGCGCTTAAACCTTGCGAAAGTGAGTGATCATGGTATGTATTTACTCGCCATTCTTTTGCCGCCTGTTGCAGTATTATTTTGCGGCAAACCTATTCAAGCGCTGCTTAATTTTCTTTTGACTCTGTGTTTTATTATTCCAGGGATGATTCACGCGTTTCTGGTAGTAAGCGAGCATAAGGCAAATAAGCGTATGATAAAGCAAGCCGAACTAATTCGATCATCACGACATTAATAATTAGAGCCAGCACCCGCCGAGGGTGCTTTTTTTGTGGGGTGATATACATGAAGCGTTGGTTCTTGATAAACCAATGGAAGATATCCAAGGCAGTTCATTATGGATGTATAGCAGTCTGCACATTATTAGGCAACATTGATGCAGCAATATTAATTGCATTGTTACTCATATACACCCATATGGCAGAAAGAGATTCAACGTATAGAGGTGACACGCAGCGATGATTCAAACCTTTATTAATGACATGATCCATATGACGGAAGGCGAGAAGTTCGTAAACTATTGGTGGCTTTGGTTGTTCATGAGCGTGGTTGCCTTTGGGACATTGACTATATCTATTTTGAGGGAGGCTCATCATGCTCGGAAAAGAAGAGGCCGAAAAAATACGAGAAGCAGTTGAATCATTAACAAACGAACTAATAGAGTTACATCGTCTATTCAGTGAGTTTGTTCCACTATGTTCACTGTGGCTCGCAACTGACAAGCGACCACAATATGAAACAGTACGGCAACTCAACCGCATGCGGCATCAAGTCATGAGCAGGCGGCCGCGATTGACAGTGGCACGGAGTAGGTGCTGAGGATGCGCTGTAGTGGTACACAGTAGGTGTTAGAGCTGCAGCGTAGGTACTTTGGGAGTTTTATTTTTAATGCGGGTGCGCGCAGCCCCGAAAACCGAGTAGACTTTAATTTTTAAATTCACTTTCGTTTTTACACTAAGTCGCATGAACAGGAGTTTTTTTGTAAATTTTTTCTTCATCTGATGCGCCAAAAATCAATGTGTATTTGAGTGAGTGAAAAGCGAAAGTACATTTCATTACAAATCGAAAGCGGGTGAGCTTATGGCGAAAGGGGAGAAAATCGATGAATTAGAGGTTTCAGCGAGTCAATTAGCTTCTTTGGTTGGCAAATCCGATGTGTGGATCAGGAAACTGAATCGTGATGGAATCATCAAGAAGTCAGGGAAGAAATATAAGCTTGGCGATGCTATAAAGGCATACCTGAATCACATTGAAGGGGAGTCTACAGATGGCAAGCTAAGTTATCGGGACATAAAAGCAGAACATGAACAAGTTAAAAAAGAGATTGCGCAGCTTGAGCTAGAGGAAAAACGGGGTAATTTGCACACTACAGCAGATGTGCAGGACGCGTGGGGGGGGCTAATAGTCGTTTTTAGGTCAAATTTGACCAGTTTACCGCCAAAATTGGCGAATGAACTGTCTTATATGACTGATCCTAAAGAAATTCGAGTCATGCTTGAAAAACGTGTGAATTTAGCGCTTTTTGAGCTTTCTAAATACGATCCGTTGAAACGTGATGACTCATGAACCGACAAAAGCGCCAAACTCTTGAATTACTCCGCAGCATCGTAAAGCTTGTCGCTCCTCCGCCTCTGATCGGTATAGATGAATGGGCAGACGAACATCGAGTGCTATCGCCAGAAGCATCTGCGGAACCTGGTCCGTGGAATACTGACCGCGCTCCTTATCAACGGGAGCCAATGAGGGCTATATCTGATCCATTAATCGAAATGGTAGTGTGTATGTGGGCTGCTCAGTTAGGTAAAACGGACATTCAGCTTAATACGATCGGGTATTTCACAGGCCACGATCCAGCGCCAATAATGGTAATACAACCAGATTTGACGGTTGCAAGAGACTTTTCAAATGACCGTCTAACGCCCATGTACCGCGATTCGCCGCAGCTATCAAAGCTTATTGTGAAAGATAAAAGCCGAGACAGCAGAAATACTATTCTCTATAAGTCATTTCCAGGCGGCAGGATCAACATCGCTGGAGCAAATTCACCTGCATCATTGGCTTCTAAGCCGATTCGAGTGGTTATTGCCGATGAAGTTGATCGTTTTCCATTGTCGGCAGGTAAAGAGGGCGATCCGGTTTCGTTGGTAACAGCGCGTACTAAGACATTTTATAATAAAAAGCTTGTCTTGGTTTCGACGCCGACTGTAAAAGGGATTTCGAAAATTGAATCGCTCTATAATGACAGCACGATGGAACAGTTCCAATTGCCATGTCCGTCTTGTGATGAACTGCAAGTATTGGAGTGGAAGCGGCTTAAATTTGAATATGACAAAGAAACAAGTCAATGTACCAAAGTTGATCATGCTTGTGAACACTGTGGAACTCTTCATGCAGAGTTTGAGTGGAAGAAGGATATGGGCTCACGCGGTACCTGGGTAGCTCGAAAAAAGCATGCTACAGTTCGCGGTTTCCAGCTTAGTAGTTTGTACGCAACTATCAATGTAACTTGGAAGAGCATCGTCAACGATTGGTATAAGGCTAATCAAGGCGGTTCGGAATTGCTAAAAACTTTTTTTAACACGGTTTTGGCAGAATCGTGGGAAGAAAAAGTCGAGGTCATGGACCATGAAATATTATACAATCGCCGCGAAATGTATCACGCTGATGTTCCTAGCGGTGTCAAAGTTTTAACTGCAGCCGTGGATACTCAAGACAACCGTTTTGAGATTGAAGTGCAGGGCTGGGGCGCTGGCCATGAAAATTGGCGCATTGAGTATCACGTGATTTATGGTGATTTGAATCAATCTCAAGTATGGACAGACTTGGACGAATATCTAAAGCGGATATGGAAAGATGCGGAGGGACGGAAGTTTTCTATTGCAATTACATGTATGGACTCAGGTGGTCACTTCACGAATGAGGTTTATAGATTTTGCAAACCTCGTGAAGTCCGTAGGGTATTTGCTATTAAGGGTGAGGATTCAGGTGATGGAACCTATCTGCCGTTGATAATAGGCACTTCTCAGAATAACCGTTACAGAGCGATGGTTATTCGCTTAGGCGTAAATGAAGGTAAATCGAAGGTCATGAGCGCTGTTGCTTTGCCACCGACGGATAAGGAAGGTAATAAAACACAAGGATATTGCCATTTTCCGCTTACCACCCCCGAGCGAAATCGGGGATATGAGATGCAATATTTCGAGGGACTAACTGCGGAGGTAATGCAAAAACGTTACAAGATGGGAGCCCCTTACCACGTTTGGGTCCGAGTGAGAGCTCGAAACGAACCGCTCGACTTAGCGGTGTACAATCGAGCAGCAATTGAAATATTAAATCCTAAACTTGATGAACCGCTCAAACCGAGCGGTTTTTTTGATGCTCCAAAACAGCCGCAGCGCAGAAAGGTAATCAGCCGAGGCGTTACGTAAACCCCACGAAAGGAGGTGAAAAGGGAGATGAGTTGGACATTAACGGAAGCAAAAGCGAGATTGCAGATGTGGATGGACGCTGAGGCAAAAGTGAGTACGGGACAATCGTATCGTATTGGTACACGGCAGCTGCAGCGTGTAGATTTGCAGGACATAATGTCTCAGATTCGATTTTGGAGCAATGAGGTTGCACGTTTGGAGCGTGGGCGGCACTCTGGCGTGCGTGTCATGCGAGCTATCCCACGTGACTTATGATGCCCAATATTATCGACCGCATGATTGTGTCTGTTGCTCCTAGCTGGGCTTTAAAAAGGGAAGCAGCTCGTCAAAAACTGAACGTGCTGAACAGCGGTTATTCCCATCATGGGGCTAGCAGAAGAAAAAAATCTCTGCTAGGTTGGCAGTTTGGCGGAGGTAGCCCCGACGAGGACATCATTGACAATCTGGACGTGTTGAGACAGCGTTCCCGTGATTTATACATGGGTGGAGCAACACTTGCAACTGGTGCACTAAAGACAACTCGAACTAATGTTGTTGGAACAGGTTTGAAATTGAAGCCGGCTGTTGATGTGGATTTTTTAAAACTGAGCGACGAACAGGCAGACGAATTGAAGAGGACCATAAAGCGGGAGTTTGAACTGTGGTGTGAGTCATACGATTGCGACGCAATGAGATTAAATAACTTCTACGAATTGCAACAGCTCGCATTTTTAAGTCAGCTCATGAGTGGTGACTGCTTTGCACTTTTACCAATGCAACCACGGCCTCATAGCGTCTACGACTTACGCATTCGCTTACTGGAAGCAGATCGGTGCTGTGATCCTGACCGCAAGGAAGGACGAGACATTATAGGCGGTGTTGAGTGCTCACCGTCAGGCGAAGTCGTAGCCTATCATTTTTTGAACAAACACCCACTGTCGAAACGATCCGTTAAAAGGGAGTGGACACGAGTTGAAGCGTTTGGGCGAAAAACTGGGCGGCGTAACCTCATTCACCTCATGGAAAGTGAGAGGCCGGATCAGCGGCGCGGCGTCCCTTTGCTGGCTCCAGTCATCGAGGCATTAAAGCAACTTGGACGGTACACAGAAGCGGAGCTAATGGCCGCTGTTGTGAGTGGTATGTTCACGGTGTTTGTAAAATCGGAAGCACCCCAAAATGGAATGCTCGCTGAGGGTTTAAGCTATGGCGAAGAAATCGACCCAAATGATGAATACGGGTACGAATTGGGGAATGGAGCAATTGTTGGCCTTGCTCCTGGCGAGTCCGTTGAAACAGCTAATCCTGGTCGACCAAATACGGCCTTTGATGGATTTGTTACAGCCATACTAAGGCAAATCGGAGCTGCACTTGAAATTCCTTACGAGCTATTGGTTAAGCACTTTACCGCATCCTATAGCGCCAGTCGTGCCGCACTTTTGGAAGCGTGGAAGATGTTCCGCATGCGCCGTTCATGGTTGGCAGCTGATTTTTGCCAACCTGTGTATGAGGAATGGTTTGCTGAAGCTGTGGCGAAAGGTCGGATATATGCGCCAGGCTTCTTTGACGATCCAATCATTCGCCGCGCTTACACCAAAGCTGAATGGCATGGACCATCGCCAGGTCAAATAGATCCGCTGAAAGAAGTAAATGCGGCATCGAAGCGGGTAGAAGAAGGATTCAGTACGAGAGAGCGCGAGACAGCCGAACTTACGGGTGGAGATTATGAGGTAAACATGAAGCAGCGGAAGCGGGAAGAAAAAATGATGCAAGAAACAAGCTTGATTAAATCAGGAGGTGACAAACCAAGTGCCAAAAATATTCTGGAGCATGAAGAAGACGAACAATAGCGGCGAACTTACGATGTACGGTCCAATTGCTGAATTTAGTTGGTGGGGAGATGCGGTAACGCCAGCAAAATTCAGAGACGACTTAAATGCACTAGGAGATGTAGATGAGATTGTCGTACGGCTGAATAGTGGTGGTGGTGATGTATTTGCGGGCTTGCATATCTATCAGTTGCTGAAAGAACACAAAGCAAAGATAACTGTGCGAGTTGAAGGTTTGGCCGCATCGATCGCATCGATTATTGCATGCGCTGGTGACAAGATCATCATGCCGAAAGGCTCAATGATGATGATTCATAATCCTTGGACCAGTGTGTGGGGTGCTGAGTCCAATGAGCTTCGCCATACAGCAGATGTCTTGGATAAAATTCGTGATGCACTCGTTGAGGTGTATTCCGAAAAGACTGGTTTAAGTGCTGATGAAATTAAATCTCTTATGGATGCTGAAAAATGGTTTCTTCCGGACGAAGCAATCGAAAATGGATTTGCTACTGAAATTGAACAAACGGTACAAATTTCAGCATCTTTGCGAGGGAAAAACGCTGTATTTAATGGGGTCACAGTGGACTTCTCAAAGTTTATGAATGCACCTGAATTACCACATGAGAACAAAGCAACAACTCAATCAGCATTAAGTACAGTTGCGAGTGTCCTTGCGATGCCACAACCAAATCAAAACGGAAGTAAATCGCAGCCGCCGCAAAACGATGAAATGACGCTTGAAAAATTTGCGGCACTTCATCCAAGTATTTATGCTGCAGCTACCAATCAAGGGATTGAGCAGGAACGAACTCGTTTGAAAGCTTTGGACCAATTGGCAAACACACCGGGGGCCACAGCGGTTGTGAACAAGGCAAAATATGAATCGTTCGCGACTGCAGCACAGGCGGCTATTGATATTTTGAAAGCCGACGCAAGCCGCCGCGGTGGAATCGTTGCTAGCTTGCTTGATGATTCGAACAATTCTGGCGCCGCTCATGTTACTTCTGATTTTGGTTTTCAAAATAGTGGCGGCAAAGTAGACGCAGCCGCGAATTTGATCGTAGGTTTAATCAATAAGAATCGAGGTGTTACGCAATGATTCAAAAGAATGAGTTGCAATATAAGCAGTTAGTGGTAGGCGAATATCCAATTGTAGAAGACGGAATCACATTGAAAATGGGACGTGCATACAAAAGAGGATCTGTGTTAGGAATCATCACGTTGGAGAATAAAGCGACGCTAGTTGATTCGATTAAAACAGATGGTTCACAGACGGCAGTCGCTATTCTAGCAGATGATGTGGATGCAACGCTTGCAGATAAGGTTGCTTTGATTTACTTGACGGGTGAATTTAACCGCGATGAGTTGTTATTTGGCGGCACAGACACCGCTGATAAGCACAAGCAGGCGCTCAGAAACATTGGTATTTTTATTAAACGAGTAGGTAAATAAGGAGGAATAACACATGCCACCAATTGATTTGTACGATCCGCGGACGCTTCAACGAGTAATCGAATCGTTGCCACCTGCATTTAGTTTCTTGAAAAACACATTTTTTTCTGGGAGTGAAACCAGCGTAACATCTCGCGTAGACATTGATTTTGTAAAAGGTAAGCGTCGCCTTGCTCGTTATTCATCCCCTCGCAATTTAAAGGGGAAAGAAGTTAAGCGCGACGGGTATGTTACGAAGACATTTACGCCAGTGCTTATTAATCCGAAGAGAGTGATTGATGGGGACGTAATTCAAAAGCGTCTCCCTGGGGAACTTATTTACTCAGGTCAAACGGAAGAAGAACGTGCGGCTAAAATAGTAGCAAAGGATATTGATGACCTTGATACGCAAGTCAGCAGAAGAAAGGAACAGATGAGTTCTGAGTTGCTATTCAGTGGAAAAATTCGCATGAAAGACGATGATATTGATGAAGAATTTGATTATGAATTTGTGAATAAGCAGGTATTGGCTGGTACAGACATGTGGAGCGATCCAAAAAGCGATCCCCTCGCAGAATTGCGTCGTCGCAAAGCAACGATTCGCCAAAAAAGCAGCATTGTTCCAAATATCGTCGTATTCAGTGAGAAAACATATGAGTTGTTTATTACTAACCCGAATGTCATAAAAGCTATGGAAAGTCGTCGAATCATTCGGGGTGAGATAATTCCTCGTCCCATTAGCGCGGCCGTCGATTATGTCGGTAAAATAACGGAATTAGGCTTGGAAATTTACGTTTACAATGAGTGGTATGTTGATCCGTTTACGGAAGAGGAAAAACCGATGGTACCTGATTTTCACTATCTCATGGGTTCCAGTGAGACAAGTTCATATTTTAATCATGGTGCGATCACATTTATCGATCCGAAATCCAAACAATGGGTTACACACGTTGCAGAACGCGTTGCGCGTCGAATTGTAAATGAGAATGATAGCATCGAGGAGATCACTCTTCTGAGCCGACCAATTCCAATCCCAGAAAATATCGATGCATGGTATGTAGTTAAAGTTGCATAGGGAGTGAGAGAAGATGACAATCAGAGCTATATGGTCGATCAGTTACAGCGGCACGGTGTATGAAATTGGCTCAGTTATAGAAGGACTTCCTGCCAAAGAAGCAAAGCGATTGGTGTCCGAGGGTTTTGCTGTGGCGCTTAGTAAGGAGGAGATTGAGGTTATTGCTGCAAGTCAACCGCTCGTTGGAAGTGAAAATGTTGAAGGGAATTCCGAATTACCAGTTGATGAAGGTGTAGGAGAATATGTTGCTCCAGTGACCGAAGAATGAAGCTGAGGGACACATTCGCAAGCGATGTCGGTACATTTATGGATACAGATGAGTTTGCTACTCCCCATCAATGGAACGATCGTCAAATCAGCTTAATAATGGATCACAATATGTTGAAAGAACACCCCATGTCATATGCGCACACGTCGCATACGTTTGGGGTGTCTTTGTCTAAAAAAGTTGTTTATGCCGATCCAATTGAACTGGGGTATAAACCAGAAGACGGAGAAGAAGTCCGACTTGACGGTAAATACTACATCGTTGTTTCTGCTGAGGATGAGGACGGCTTGCTAGCTATCACGCTGGATGCAAATACATCATGAGCACATTAGAGCCCAAAAAGGTCTTACAGCAGGTCCGTAAGTTAAAAGATGGAGCAGCAAAGGCGCTCGCATCATCACTGAACCGCACCATACATGGTGTCGGAACCGAGGCAACACGTAAGCTGACTGCGGGCTACCATATCAAATCGTCGGAAGTAAAATCGACCATTAGGATCACCACGACCGATGCTAGTGCCTTAAAAGCTAGGATGTCGTCGAGGTCCGAGAACATACCGCTAAAGCGTTTTAAGACAACCCCAAGTAAAGTACCGAAACGGCAGCCGAAAGTATTAAAGGCTGCTGTTAAACGTACTGGGCTCAAACCCGTAGCGGGCGCATTCGTTGGGGAAATGCGAAATGGACATATTGGAGCGTTCAGGCGACTTGGTAAGCGCCGGCTCCCTATTCAGGAGCTATATGGCCCGTCCGTCCCAGGCATGATGGGGAATCAAGAAGTTGTGAACCATGTCGAAAGCGAAGCAGAACGAAGGATGGCGCAGCGGTTTACTCACGAAGTAAATAGGCTGCTACGTTAGAAGGGAGGGCCATTGTGACATTAGCCATTGCAACATATCTCATGAAAGATTTTTTGGAAGTCGAAACAGAAAAAGTGCGACTAAGAGATTCTGCAAACAAACTTGTGCCGCCAAGGATTCATATTTGGGATTTGCCGCCTAAAACAGCTCCTAACCAGCAAAATCCACCCAAATCACAAGAAAGTGACTTTCCGTTTATCATCGTGCGAGCAGATGAAGGTGTCGATGAAGAAAACGAGTCAACGGTTCAAGTGAAACTCTTTTTCGGAACGGTTTCTCGTGATGAAGAAGGTGTGATCGATGTCGTGAACTTGATTGAGGGGATTAGGCAAACAGTGCTTAAAAGTCGCATTCTTGGCGGGAAACTTAGGTTGAAATTCCCTCTAAAAGTGAAGGTATACGAAGACCAGCCAAACCCACATTGGGTGGCAGAAATGACGACGCTATGGGAAGCGCCGCGAATATTCCAGGAGGTGAGAGATCATGTCTGATGCAAATCAAGAAGCGCCCAAGATAGTGCCGCAGGTACAAGTTGCAAAGCCAGAAAATAAGCAAGTGCAACAAGAAAAGCCGCATCTCATTTACATCGGCCCAACTATAGAAGATGGGCGAATTGTGCAGTATACGCCGTTTATAGGCGGTATTCCGGAATATTTGAAAGATGTAATAGAACGAAAGCCGGAAGTAAGAGAATTGTTTGTACCTATTTCAGATTTTCCATTAGCACAGATGCAAATGCTGCAACAGGGAACACCACTACGAGCAGCTTACTTGAAACTGAAAGGAGAATGATAGAACAATGGAACGGCATGGAGTTTTTACACAAGAGGTTCCACTATCGGTTCTTTCGCCAGCGCCGCCACAGGCGACAGTTCCTGTCGTGTTCGGAACGGCTCCGATAAATTTAGCGAAGCAGCCGGCAGTTAATACGCCTGTACTTTGCAACAGTTTTTCAGAAGCAGTGGAAGTGCTGGGGTATTCAAATGATTGGACATCATTTTCTTTATGTGAGTTTATGGACTCGCATTACAAATTGTACAATCAGTCACCAGTAGTTTTTGTTAATGTTATGGACCCGTCCAAGCACAAAGCAACTGTCGCTCCTGCTTCCGTTCCTGTTACGGCGGGAGTAGCCACCATTAAAGTTGAGGGTGTTTTGGCTGCAAGTGTGCAGGTAAAGTCATCGGACGGCACGACGCCATACCAATTAGGTAAAGACTACACAACTGCCTTCAATGATGTGGGTCACCTAGTAGTTACGGCAAAAGCTGGAGGCGCGATTCTACCAACTGTCACATCACTGCAAATAGGGTACGACAAGTTGGACCCGACCGTAATCAAGTCTACTGACATTGTTGGCGGCGTTGATTCTGTCACAGGAAAAGTAACAGGATTGGAGTTGTTGAATCAAGTATTCCCACGCTATCGAGTGTTGCCTGGTCTTGTATTGGCCCCAGGTTATTCACATGATTCAGTAGTGGCGGCTGTTATGGCCGCGAAAGCAGGTAGCATAAACGGTCATTTCAAGGCACAAGTTCTTGTGGACTTACCTGCAGACAAGAAGTATACAGACTTACCGCAATGGAAAAATGACAATCGAATCACTTCCGACCGTCAGATCGCAGCTTTTCCGAAAGTGAAATTTGGCGGCAAAAAATATCACCTATCGACGCATCTGGCAGGAGTGATTTGCAAACTTGATGCCGAGAATGGCGGCGTTCCATACATGAGTCCGTCGAACAAAGCAATCCAAGCTAATGCAGCTGTGTTGGAGAACGGTGACGAACTGCTTTTGGGGCCGGACCAAGCCCAGTTCATCAACTCTCACGGAATCAGTACTGTTTTGAATTTCATTGGCGGATTCAAAGCATGGGGCAACCGCACAGCTGCCTTTCCTGATGATACAAGCCCAGTCGCAGCATTCATCGCTGTACGGCGAATGTTCGACTATATCTCCAACACAGTTATAATCACGTATTGGAAATACGTAGATAATCCAGCAAACAAACGGCTCGTTGAAGCTGTTACAGACAGCCTGAACATTTGGTTAAACGGCTTACAAGCGAATCAATTCATACTGGGTGGTAGAGTTGAATTTTTGAAAGAAGAAAACCCAGCTAGCGATCTTATGAATGGCAAGCTCAAATTTCATATCTTTGTTACACCGCCGACGCCTGCGCAGGAAATGCGCTTTCTTATTGAATACGATCCGCAGTACCTGAGTGCTATAGGTGGTTAATACAGGAAGGGGGAATTGAAATTGACTCGACAAATTGCTGAAAGAGTATCCCAATACACGGTGTACTTAAACGGTAGTACGTTCCTAGGTACATCCGAAGTGCAGTTACCAAGCGTCGAATCCCTTACCGAGGCGGTGAAGGGTGCAGGAATTTTCGGAGAAGTGAACAGCCCAACAATTGGCGCTCTCGCAAGCATGACATGCACATTGAATTGGCGTGCGATTGAACCAGCTGCTATTCGTTTAGCAGCTCCAGTTGCACATGCACTAGACTTCCGAGCATCCGAACAAGTCTTCAATCCAACCACCAGCTCGTACGATCAAGTGGGGATAAAGGCCTCGGTTCGGGCGATTCCGAAAAAGTTTGAAACTGGAAAACTAGCTGTCGGTGCGACAACAGACTCATTAAATGAGTTTGAAGTCATTTATTACAAACTTGAGGTTGGTGGAAAAGTGCTGCTTGAGATCGACAAATACAATTTTAAATTTATTATCGATGGTGTCGATTACCTTGCAAAAATGCGTTCACAGTTAGGACTATAACAAAGGAGGAATTTAATCATGAGTAAAGATAAAACAATAAAATTGAACAAAGAGGCCGACGAGCGGATTTTTGAGCTCAGTCGGCCTTTTAAATTTGAAGGGCAAGAATATACCGAAGTTCTTCTTGACCTCGATAGCTTGACAGGAGATGACATGATGCTCTGTGAGCGTCGCGTCAAAGAATCAACAACAGAGCAAATTCACGTGTACGAGATGTCAAAAAAATATCTCGCACATGTTGCAGCGTGTGCTGCTCGCGTGCCATATGAGATGGTAGCTGCGATGCCTGCAAAAGACTTCTCAAAAATTACAGTCAAGGTACAGGGTTTTTTGCTAAGTTAGGCCTTGCAGATAAGAATGGGGGACAACTGCTAAAAAAAGCGGTTGTCTCTTTTTCTATGTCAACTCAAACCCCTGTACCGTATTGGTTAGATCTCCCCCTTACTGATTTGATGAGCTGGGCAGAAGCGATAAAGGATAGCCAGCCGAAGAGGGAGAGGTGAGTGGATGTCTAAAATTTATAAAATTGCTTTTGAGTTAGCGGCCAAATTCCAGTCAAACTACTCTAACACCATGCAAACTGCGGTAAGTGACTTGGAAATGATAGAAGATGGAGTTAAAAAGCTAGAACTACGATTTAGGAGTTTTCGTGGGCCCACCAACGTCTTCGCAAGTTTGAAAAGAGAAACCCGCGAGCTAGTACCTGACTTACGTAGCGTAGAACACTCCTTGCGAAGCATGCGCTCGATACGAATGCCATCTAATCACTTAGGGAATGGGATACAGAACTACATTGAACAAGTCGAAAATGGTATAGACAAATTAGAACTCAAATTCAGGAGATTTCGGGGTCCGGCGAATGTCTTTGCCGGCCTAAAACGAGAACTGCGTGATCTCGTACCGGATTTACGTAGCGTAGAACACTCCTTGCGAAGCATTCGCTCGATACGAATGCCTTCAAACCAGTTTGGCAGCGACATTCGAACATACGTTGAGCAAATAAGGGATTTAGAGCAGCAGATGAGGCGAATCCAAGGTATGCACGGGCCTAGTCCGGGTTCTGGAGGTGCTGGGGGTAGGGGCGGAGCTGGAGGTGCAGCGGGTGGGGCCTTTGTAGGTGCGGCTCTTATGTCAGCACCTGCACTCGCTGTTGGAGCTGGAGCTGCATATGCGGTCGGTAGTTCCACGAAAAAAGCAATGGATTTTGAGGCACAGATTGATTCAGTTCAGGTACTGGGCGGTCTCGCTAACAATGAAATGGGTAAGGTTCAAGCTCTTGCATTGAAAATGGGGGCAACGACAAAATACTCAGCTCTTGAAGCTGCACAGGGCATGGAGGAATTGATCAAAGCGGGCATGTCTACTAAACAAGTAATGGGGGACGGGCTTGAAGCGTCTTTGAACCTCGCTGCTGCAGGAGGAGTTGAACTCGCTGAGGCTGCCGAAATCATGTCCACAGCGATGAACGCATATTCAAAAGATGGAATGAAAGCTGCTGATGCTGCGAATATTCTTGCTGGGGTAGCAAATGCCTCAGCCACCAGTGTTGAAGAGATGAGATACAGTTTATCGGCCGTTTCTGCTGTTGCTTCGGGCGTTGGAATGACGTTTCGTGACACTAGCATAGCGATGGGGCTTTTCGCAAATAAGGGACTCAAAGGGTCTGATGCTGGTACATCGTTAAAAACGATGCTTGCGACACTCCAACCTAAGAGCAAAGAGCAAATTAAACTTTTCCATCAATTAGGATTGATGACATCGAAAGGTGCCAACCAGTTCTTCACGGCTAAAGGCAAGCTGAAAGATCTCAGTCAAATCTCTGGATTATTGCAAAAATCCATGAAACATTTAACTGATCAGCAAAGAGCGCAGGCGCTTCAAACAATGTTCGGATCTGATGCTGTACGAGCTGGAAATATTCTCTTCGAGGCAGGGGCCGAGGGAGTAAAGAAGTTTAACAAAGAAATGAGTGAGACTACCGCGTTAGATGTTGCGAAAGGAAAAATGGATAACGCGAAGGGAGCAGTCGAACAATTTTCGGGCGCGATGGAGACGCTACAAATTGCGGCATTATTACCAACAATGCCGCTAATCAAAAAAGTAGCAACGGCTGCTGCTGATTTTGTAGGTAGTATGACAACATGGCTAGAGTCAGATCAAGCGAAATCATGGGGAGCAGCAGTCCGAGTCGCATTTCAGGGTGTAGGTAATGCGATGGTATTTGTAAAAGATCTTTTTATGAGTGGTTTGGATTCTGCGGGCATGGATGGTACATTTCAAAAAGTCGGCGCGATAAAAGAAAGTATGATCGCGCTGTGGACCGATATTAAGCCGCATGTCATGTCAGTGATAGAGTCCATCGGCAGTATCATCGCCCAAGTAATTCCCGTTGTGGCGTCCATCGGTGCTACATTTTATGAAGTGGGGCTTGAAATTACCGATGCACTGATGCCAGTGGTGACATACCTAATGGACAAGATATGGCCGGTTATCTCAAAAATATTTGATTTTCTAGCCACTAAGGTTTTCCCAAAACTTTCGTCCATGATGGATGCTTTTCTGCCACGCATCGTTGAAATTGCTAACAGCATCGGAGACGCATTCAACGCAATTTTTGAATTTGTAAAGCCAATCTTGGATGAGTTGTTTAACGCATTCAACGAATGTTTTCCAATCATCGAAAACGTCGTTATGACGGCAATAGACGGTGTAGAAGGTGTTATCGACGGATTATTGATCGCCTTTAAAGGGATCACCGACTTTATCACAAATGTTTTTACGGGTAACTGGGAGGGTGCTTGGCAAGGCGTAAAAGATATTTTCATTGGGATATTTAAAGGCTTAGGAGAGTTTCTAGTTGCGCCAATTAACATTGCAATAGACCTGATAAACGGTGCAATTGAGAGCATGAACTCTATTAGCTTTGACCTTCCTGGTGGAGGCAAGTTTGGAGTGCAGATTCCGCTGCTTGAAAAAGTCAAAGGCTATGCGGAGGGGGGCATTGTTTCCCGTCCGGAATTGGCGTGGATTGGAGAAGGCGGAGACAAGGAAGTAATTGTCCCCATAAACAACTCGCAGCGCTCAATGGATTTGTGGAAAACTGCTGGTAGCATGCTTGGTGTAACACCACGTGGAGGCGGCGGAACAACAACGGTTGGGGACTTTATCTTTAGTCCAACAATAATCGTCCACGGGAATGCTGATGAGCAAGTAGTTAAAAGAGCTGTTGCAGCCACTCAACCGGATTTTGAGCGCCAATTCAATGCTTTCAAACAACAAGTTGGGCGGGTGAGTATGAAGTAATGAGACAATATGTAACGATACAGGGCGACACATGGGACATCGTTGCTCACAGGATGTACGGCGATGAGCGGAAAATGACACTACTCATGAACGCCAACCCTGATTACGCTCACATAGTTGTATTTGGTTCAGGAGTGAAGCTGTTTGTACCGGACGCGCCAATTGAAAGTGCGGATACATTGCCTCCGTGGAAACGAGGTGACGATGATTGACCAAAATCATGAGCGCTCGCCGCGCAGAACTGAAACTCACATATAACGGAAAAGACATTTCAGGGCCGTTATCCGATTGGTTGATTGATTTCAATTACTCGGATGCGGCACCTGGCTACTTAGATGACTTGCAGCTCACACTTGCAGACCGCGAACGCCGCTGGCAATCGGACTGGATTTCGATGGCGGGAGATAAAATCAAGGCGGAAATCATCACGCACAACTGGTTTAAACACGGCGAGACCATGAAGCTTCCGTGCGGGACATTTTCCGTGGATGCCGTGGACTTCGCTGGTCCACCGGACACAGTGCAGATCAAAGCCTTATCTTTGCCAGTAAGTGCGTCAATTCGCCATGAAAAACGAACTAGGGCATGGGAAAAGGTAAAACTATCAACCCTAGCACGTGACATCGCAAAAAGGGCAGGTTTGAAGCTTTTTTTCAGCGCAGATGACACAACGTATGATCGCATTGAACAGCAAGACCAGTCCGACATGGCTTTTCTTATGGATGCTTGCATTAAAGAAGGGGTGGCTATCAAGATCACAGGCGGAAAGCTCGTGTTGTTTGATGAAGCAAAATTTGAGCAACAGGCGCCAATTATGACGATTAACCGCGGGGAAAGCAATGTCAGTTCGTATTCGTTTAGCTGGAGTACATCAGGAGCGGCGTATCGTTCTTGTGTTGTTACGTATCAACATAAAAAAAAGAAGATGACAAAAACAATACAAGCTTCGTACACACCGCCAGGCGCACCGAAGACGGGACCGACATTGCGAATTAAAGAAAAGATAGACTCTCAAGCTGCAGGCATACGATTGGCGAAGAAGAAGTTACGAGAAAAAAATAAAGAAGTCGGAAAAGCAAGCTTGTCCATGATGGGTGACGTTAGGCTGGCAGCAGGCGCTACAATCCAACTAAAAGACTTCGGTCGATTCGATGGCAAGTACATCATTGTGAGTGCAAAGCATGCCGTTGGTTCAGGTGGATACCGTACCGACTTAGAAATAAGAAAAGTATTGGGGTGGTAGCATGATCCGCATCGGTACAGTTTCAAGCGTAAATGCAGCTCAAGCAACTGTCCGTGTCACATTTGCTGATCAGGACGACATAGTGTCTGACGAGCTGCCTATTGTCTTTTTGCAAACCAATAGCGCAAAAGTCTACGCCATGTCTGCAGTTGGGGACATGGTTGTTTGTGTTTTTGACGATGATCAGGGGTTTTGCATTGGCTCTTATTATGGGGAAGATGACAAGCCGCCGACTACTAAATCAAGCCAGCTCGGTGTTTGGTTTGAAGATGGTAGTTTTGTTTTTTATGACAGTGAGACAAAAATACTGAATATAAAAGCGATGAGCGGTATCGTAGTCGAAGGTAAAACAACCATTAAAGCGCCAGATGGTGTGCGAATCGAAGGCAACCTCACAGTGACAGGTAAAATTTCACATGGCGGTATCTCACCATGATCGGTTCACTCGGTGGAATAGTTTTCGTGGCCACAAACCAAAAGATACGTACTTTCGACGGGTTCAGTCGTAGCACTGCTGGACGGTGGGCAAAGCATGAAGTACTTGGTCGCAAGCCGCTAACTCAATGGATAGGGCCTAACCTTGATACGGCTTCATTTGCGATGCAATTTAGCATACAACGTGGCATGAACCCGATTAATGAAATGGCAAAATTGCAGCAGCTCGCAGCCACCGGAAAAGCTGTTCCACTCATTGTTGGCGGCAGAACGATCGGAACCGGAATGTGGGTCATCACATCAGTGGAACAAAAATGGGAGCAAATAGACAACAAGGGTAGAATTCTATCTGGCGGTGTCACAGTTAACTTGGAAGAGTACGTTCGTAATGTGAGGCGATAAGATGCGAACATTTGAAGTTAGGAGAGAAAGCACAGGTATCGACTTTGCTCCGGATGGAATTGAAGAGATCAATCAAAACTTACGTACCATTTTGGGGACGATGGTCGGTAGCGTACCATTGGATAGGGAGTTTGGTTTTGACGCTTCCATGCTGGACGAGCCGCAAGAACTTGTGCAAGCGAGAATGACAGGTGAGATCATAACAGCTATTCACACGTACGAACATCGCGTACAAGTAATAGAAGTAGTTTATGAGGATGGAGAGCAGTTGGGACAACTCATCCCGATTGTGAGATATGGTTTAGTGGAGGAGGGGGAAGGTGAGTAGTTTAAACCAATTACCAGACATAACTTTCGTTGATGAAGACGTAAACAAAACTATTAACAACTTAGTTTCCACGTTTGAGGCAGTATCAGGTCGCAAATTATTTCCTGCGGACCCGATACGCCTTTTTTTATTGGCTACGGCACAAATGTTGAGCCATCAACACGTTCTTATAAACCATGGCAAAAAGTTGGATCATTTGAAATACGCTAGGGGAGATTTCCTAGACCATATTGGTGCACGCTCGGAAACTAAGCGGTTACCAGCAGCAGCGGCAAAGACGACTGTTAGGTTCACGCTTTCCGCGCCGCGCCCGTCTGCGGTTACTATTCCAGCAGGTACAAGGGTGACAGGTGGCGGGAGCCAACTGTTCTTCGTAACTGACAATGTGGCGGAAATACGACCAGGGGAGCTATCTCTTGACATAGCGTGCTCTTGCACCACATCGGGATTAGTAGGAAACGGATTTTTGGTAGGACAAATTGATACCCTCGTTGACCCTATACCTTTTGTTGCAAATGTACGTAACAATACTGAAAGCAGTGGTGGAGCAGAAATAGAATCTGATGACTCATACCGTGATCGCATACGAACGGCGCCTGAATCATTTTCTGTGGCCGGACCTGTTGGGGCATATCAATATTGGGCTAAGACTGCCAGCCCAGCAATTATTGATGTTAGTGTGAGCTCGCCAGCACCTGGAGAGGTTCGGGTTGTTCCACTTCTGACTGGTGGCGGGATGCCGACGCAGGACATTCTTAATGCTGTCACCGTGGCATTAAACGATAGAAAAGTTCGACCTCTCACCGACAGGGTTACGGTTGCAGCACCGACGACAAAACCATACACCATAGATCTTTCGTATTGGATTATTCGTGAGCGTGCGGCGGAAGCAGTCACCATACAGTCTGCTGTTGCGCAAGCGGTGAATGATTTTGTGGTGTGGCAAAAGTCAAAGTTAGGGCGTGATGTTAACCCGTCTGAACTTATACGACGAGTAATGTTGGCGGGAGCTCATCGTGTCGATGTCGTTAGCCCGACGTATGGAGTGATTGCAGCCGCCGAAATAGCGGTTACCTCGACGCCTACTGTGACGTATAGGGGGCTGGCTGATGATTGATATTGTCCGTGTTAGTTTGCTCGATCTGCTACCTTCTAACGTAGCTAAAGATCCAAATATTAAAGCGGCAGCTATAGCCATTGATAGAGAATTGGATGAGCTCATAGAAGAAATCAGGCAGCTGCCACGCTTTTCACGTATGGACGAATTGACCGACGAAGAAGTGGACGATCTGGCTTGGGAGTTTCACGTCGATTTCTATGATCCTACTCTTCCGTTGCAGCAGAGGCGGGAGCTTGTTAAAAATGCGATTCCATGGCATAGGCGTAAGGCAACGCCGAGCGCTATAGAGGAATTGGTGACATCCCTTTTTGGTGAAGGCAAAGTCGAGGAATGGTTTGAATATGGCGGACAGCCCTATCATTACAGGGTTATTACGAACAATCCGGATGTGACCACCTCAAAGGCACAAGAGTTTATAAAGGCTGTCGAATCTGTGACTCGGTTGAGTGCTCGGCTTGAAAAGATCGTTATTTCACAGACCGAAAATATGAATTTGTATTTTGCAGGTGCTTTGCACATGGGCGAAAAATTAACAATAGAACAGGTGGTGACATAATGGCTGCGTTTAACGGATTCACACTGACACAAAAAGGTCGAAATCTTCACGCCAAGGCTCAAACCGGAGTGCAGTTACGTTATACCCGTTTCGCACTCGGTGACGGTCAGCTAGGAACTTCCGACCCTATCAGCTTGAATAGACTTATCAGTGAGAAAAAATCATTAGGTGTTGCCAAATTGGCCCTCCAAGGCGAGGGGAAAGCAGTTGTTGGAACTGTCATCACAAATAAAGACATCGTAGCGGGCTTCTACTTGCGCGAGATTGGTATTTTTGCACAGGACCCGACAGAGGGTGAAATACTGTATGCCTACGCCAATTCGGGGCAAACTGCTGAATTCCTTCCTCCTGGTGGCGGTCCCGATGTAATTGAAAAAGCGCTCGACGCGATATTGATCATCAATGGAGCAACTAATGTAGTCGCAACAATTGATGCATCACTCGTTTGGGCAAAACCCGAAGAAATCGCGGCGGCTGAAATTAGGGTAAAGCAATACACTGAGCTAAAAATTAAAGAAGTAACGGTGACATCAATTGGCGCAGCCCCAGCACAACACAGTCACACGGCAGAAGCGCTACCTAAAGCAACAGTCACTACGCAGGGGATAGTCCAACTAATAGATTCAGTCACAAGCACAGCGCTCAATTTGGCGCCAACAGCAAGCGCTCTGAAAAAAGTGTACGATGAGGCGGCGCTGGCAAAGCAGTATGGCAATGACGCTAAGGCAGCGGTGGTCGCGTCGCTCATTGCCAAAGGAATGCCAGCGACCATCAACAATACCTGGGCTGAGTTGGCAGCTATGGTGCGCCAAATTCAATCAGGGCCTCCTACTGTGCAAACGCATTTTGCAGCTGTGTTCTTGCCGCTTGGACAATGGGTCACAGTAACCACTCCTTTTAGTACTCCTATTGGATTTCATCTTTCAACATATCATACGGGGAGTGACGCACTTGGGTCGTACCAGTTTGAAAATGATGTAGGGCATATCCGCGCGAATAATGCGCCCACAGGTGAGATTAAGATCAGATGGGTACGCAACGGCGGTGGTAGTGTGATGCAGTTTGCCATAGACATCGAATATCTAGCAGGTTCAGTTAAGGTACGTGCCAGAGAAGTTCAACGTACTCCTGCTGATTTTGGTTTTGGGTGGCATCACGCAGGATTTTCCCTCTACGGATTTTAGATTGAAGGAGGTGAGAAGAGGTGTCCGAAGAAATGAAAGCTGTGACCGAAACTTTAGTAAATGTCAGGGTCGATTTAGCTCGACTTGAGGCAAAAGTTGACGTCATACGTGATTTGCCACACAAGGTTGAGGCCGTGAGGTCAATTGCTGAGGAAGCACTTGATCAAGGTAAGTCGGCGCATCATCGCCTTAGTGAAACAAGAGAAGATTTTAAAGAAGAAGTCAATAAAATAGAAGACAATCAAAAATGGCTTTGGCGGACAGTGACGGGAGCGTGTGTCACAGGTACTGTCACTGCCATTTTTGCTTTCTTTATAAAATTGAAAGGGTGATTACTATGACAAATATTCAAAGCCGTTTCAAGAACAAATATTTTATTTTGGCGCTTTCCGGTTTCATCTATCAGTTACTATCTGAGTGGGGGGTTGCTCCTGCGGTTGGAATTTACCAGTTAGGCGTTGACTTACTATCGTATTCGCTGATTGGTATCGGTATTTATTCCACTTTCGACGGAAACGGAGGTGCTAAAAAAGATGGTCCAAATTAAACAGCGCTTGCTTCCGAACGGAAAGAGTAATAAGCCGAACCGTTTCATGACACCGAGCTATGTAACGATACACAACACGGATAATACAAGTGTAGATGCGGATGCCGAAGCACACGCTAGATACGTTATCAACGGCAGTGGCGGGGAAAAGAAAAGTTGGCACTACACGGTAGACGACCGTGAGGCGTACCAGCATTTGCGCGATGATGAGCAAGGATGGCACGCTGGTAGCAGCAAAGGAAACCGCTGCAGTATTGGCATTGAAATCTGTATGAATCAAGGTATCAACGAGAAGAGCGCATGGAAAAACGCTGCGCAGCTCGTAGCCATGTTGGTACGCAGTCACAACATTCCGCTGCAGCATGTTGTGCCGCACCGTCACTGGTCGGGTAAGCAATGTCCGAGTCGCATCCTACCACACTGGGATGCGTTTTTTAATTTAATCAAAGAGGAGCTGAAGCGCGTGGACAAGCCGCAGCAGAAAGTAACGATTGAAGTAAATGGAGTGGATATAGAGGATACTATGTTAGTAGACGGTGTAGCATATGCTCCTGTCCGTGACGTAGCAGCAGCTTTGGGGGCTAGTACGACATGGGACCAAAAGGAGAAGAAAGTTACCGTCACAAAATAAAAATAGACATCAAGGAGACAACATGAATAACAGCACGATATACAACATGGACTGTATCACAGGGGCTCGCGAGCATATTGCAGACGAGTCCCTCGATCTTATTATTTGTGACCCGCCTTACAATCTTGGTTTCGGTGGGACTTCAATGACAAAAAATAAAAAGCCACGCTTTAACACTATTGCCAACGATACGCTGTCGGATCATGATTTTAGACGCTTCACATTTGGTTGGTTGCGTGAAGCATATCGCACGTTGAAAACTGGCCGACACATTTATGTATTTATCGATTGGCGCATGTATCCGCTCGTGTCGCTGTGGATGCAGCAAGTTGGCTTTGTGGTGAAGAACTGCATCGTTTGGGACAAGGCTCATATGGGCATGGGCTGGCAGTATCGTTATCAACATGAATTTATCATCATGGCAGTTAAAGGCCGTCACAAGGTTCGGCGTATCTCCACGCGCAAGGAGACGGATATATGGCGCATCAAGCGTATTCCAGGCAACAAGACCATCCATCCAACCGAAAAACCCATAGAGTTAATGGAGAGGATTGTTCTATGCAGCAGTGAAGTAGGAGAGACAGTCGGAGATTTTTTCATGGGATCAGGTCCGGTCGTCGAAGCAGCATGCAAACATGGTAGGAATATCATCGGATTTGAAATTGATGAAGAATATTTTAAAATTTCACAAAATAAAATATTGAAAATAGTGGGAAAATAATATACATTTGTTTTTGAAGATGTTTTTCCCAATCAGTTGAGCCGTCGAGGGTGTATGCCTTCGACGGCTTTTTTTTGTTGACAAGATATTCCGTGTGATTTATCATATACGTAGCAACTATTGTTCCTACGAGGAATTGAAATGACTTTTCATTTCACATTTTACGAGAAACCACCGTTATCATAGCGGTGGTTTCTTCGTGTTCTTGGACATAAAAATTCGCCTACACAGCGGCTATCGGCCTTATTAATCTTCATCGAGGTAGAATAGTTTGGAATCTGTGTAAATAGTTCCGTCTGACCATAAGGTGCCATCTTCGCTAATTTCAAATGAAACTGAGCTAGACTCTGTTTCGTCCCAAGCGAAAATGCAAAACATCCCCTCTTCATTCATTTTCGCGCCTACCGTGTAGGTGTGTCCCCGTTTCGTGAGTGCGTTTGCTAATTCCAGCGTGATGCTAGAATCATCCCACTCATCGTCAAGTGTGCTATTTTGGAAATGATGCAAGGCATTTATTCCAAAATGTGAAGCCCCAAATTCAACATCAGGGCAAATTTTATATACACTCCACAAACCATCATGTGGAGATGCTACCATTTCTGTATACCTTGGTTCGTTCTCTCCTCCCAAAAAGTCTACTTCTATCTCCCCCTTGCTATATGTTACAATCCCAAAAAACCCTGATTCATCTTTTTTGAACATGGATTTCAGCTGTTCTTTTAGTTCTTCACCGCTTACGCTCGATGGCGTAGCGTTGATAAGATCATAAATTTCTTCCACCCCTTTCAGGGTATGTGCGCTAATTGCCAAGTGAATCACGCTCCTTTTCTTTTGATAATTTTGCGTTCTTTTCCTCGCCACACTGAAACCTCCTCGTGGCAGCGTGTCTTTCCGCCTTATCTTTTAACCACAATGGACGCCCGCCGATGAGATAATCTGGTTTAGGAAAGTTCCCTCGATAATTCGGCTTAACAACTCGTTTAGCTGTTGTATATACGGATTGTCTAGATATCCCTAGTAAATCCGCAAAACCTTGTATATCAACTACATTCGGGGGCGTTATTACTTTCCCTCAGCCAATTCTCTCGAATCCAGCACCGCTTTCAGGGCGAAACGGGCTGCTTGTTCTGTCTCATGCCATTCAAAACCGTCAGCTCCATCTTCAACGTTCTTAGCGGGAATCTCATCCGCAAATGGATATTCACTTCCCCAAGCGAATGCAAATCCGTTTCCACCTGCTAAGATGGCATAAGCTTCACCATCAACCGGAAAATCCTTCACGAAAACAATTCTTTCAACCTTAATCAAGTTAATCCCAACCCTTCTTAATTGGTTTGTTTTTCCTTGGTCTAAATATACAATAAACGGTTTACTATTGTCAAACGAACAAAATAAGAACAAAACCTAAATTATAGAAATTGATAAATCATCAAGGTGTGATTATAATAAGAACAAATGTTCTGTTTGAGGTGAAGCAAATGAGTGAATGGTATAGTCAGTTACAATCGCGTGCGGCCAAGCATAGGCCTGTGCGCAAGGCAAATTCCGACGTGTGCCAATGCAAAGTAAATATGAAGGGGAAGTGGATAGAGGGGGAGTATATCTGTGTGAAGTGTATGAAACATGTATACGCGGATGCGAGACCAAAAAAATAAGCCCCTCATAGGGGCTTTTGTAATTAGCATTTGTATGTGTAAATATAAACCTCGCCATTTTTCCGAATTGAAATAATCGAATCATCGTCCAACAATCGGTGCATTTCAAGCCCCTCATCAGGGGTCAAATACCCACCGTTAGGCAACGGTTCTTTCTTTCGCGATTCCGCTAAAAAGGAAAAGTATTTCACAGGATTATTTATAAATCTATAAGAAATCCAATCCGATTCCTTTTCTTCATTGCCACCAAACATCTCGTACCCGTTGCGCTGAAACCAATTGACTACGCCAGACGAAGTTTTGTACTTAGCCAAAATGCGCTTTACAACATACCGATCGGTGTATAGATTGCCGATTCGAAAATCTTGAAAGCACAATCTGCATATGCCCAGTCCTGACATTCGGTCTGTCCATCTTTCTTCATCTTGTTGCGGTGAAAACGTGAATTCCATTTCGTGTTCTTCTCGTTCTTTAGCGCAATAAAAACAGTTTACATGGGGATGTTGTTCCCTCCACTTATTAATGTTTACGATTTCATTCTTAACATATTTAAATTCCTTAGGTGCCACATAATTTTCCATGTTACTGCTTTGCCATCCGCCCATCTTATTCCCTCCGATTTACTCGCATGCTACGCCGTCACCATTACGGTCCAGCGCTGCTCTATACCCTGCATCGCCTTTGGATATTGGTGCCGCACCTGCCTCACGAGCCTCTGTGCAGTTTTTGTAGTAAACCTCGTCGTCCGATTTCTCCTTGGTAGCCGGCTGCTCTACATTTTCACCAAACCCCTCATCGGTTGCGTAATTCTCGATGCTCCATATGCCGCGTTCTGCTTTGTGTGCTTCAGCCTGTACCTCACGAAATTGATCGACGTATTTTACGTTAGGCGGGTAAACGTAGGCTACACGAGCAAGCCCTTCACGCAGCAGTTCTTCGTTAAATAACTTACCATCCACCCATATGTATGCGAGCAAGCGACCGTATTTGTCCCGTGCGGAGACGTCAATTTCGACCTCTACGTCGCGGTCTTGCAGCTGCTTTTTCGCATAGTTGGAAGCCTCTGGACCAAACGGTTGGACGGGTTTGTGCGGGTGCTTTGTCTCTGGCGTATCGACGAGAAGCAAACGGACTTTTTCTGTTTTTCCATCCATCTCGATTTCGATTGTATCGCCGTCGACGACATCCGTTACTGTCGCTTTGATACGTTTTGCATTGTCTTGCTTAATCGTTGTGGCAGTAATAGGGCTGGCTGCTGTTGGTTGGGGTTGCTGTGTGGTTTGTGAGTTGCATCCAGCAAGAAGTGTGGCAATTAGTAAAAGCGATAATACCCTACTCATCGGACTGTAGCTTTTCATAAGCACTTGAATTGTTTTCGAGCCATGTTTCCGCCACTGCTTCATCTGCGTCGTTTGTTTTGTCTGAAGCTATGAATTTGTTGATGTTATCTCGGTTTTTAAGGAGAGCTCTTTGTAGCTCCGTTTTTTCGGAATCAGTGAAGAGTATTGCCTCCGACTGATTAAAAAGATAGATTGCGAGTTGTTCTGCTGTCATTGTTGACTTAATGAACATGGCGAGGTCCATCCAGCTCTGACCTTGCATTTCAGGAGCGCGGAACTGACTCTTCATTTCAAGTTTTTCTAAATGATCTATTGCTTGTTGGTCATTCTTGTTTATTTCGATAAGCGTATTTATGACTTGTTCAAAACGACTCATAAATAATTCACTCCTTCATTTTTTGAGGATTGCCGTGACCATCGGGGCGTAGTCCCTAGGTTTTGTCCGATATTCTTATTAGCTTTCCTTGATCCGCCAAGTCTTTCAATTCACCAAGAACGCTGATTAGGCTATCCGCTTGATGCTTCAATATTAGAAAATCGTTGAGAAGCTTTCTAACATCTTCAAGAGGGATTTCCACATTTTCTGCCTCTTTATTTTCAACAATTAAAGCCTCTAATTTTTCGATAGTTTCATTTGGATTGAACATGATTATCTCCTCCCTTGTCATTTTCGAATTCATGACAGGTGCACCTTTAACTCATATTTTACAACATTGACGGGACAACAGGAACTGGGTTGCGAAAGCTTGATTTAATCTTCGAATCTCATCCAACTGTTCGGAGTCGGACAGGTCGATCCAAGTCAAAATCGATCGTACCTGTTGAGCGTAAAATGCTGTAGCTGTTTGTTCTGCTACATCTGCGTTCAGTTCCACTTTGTAGGCATTAAAAATCGCTCCGTAGATACACATCAATACTTCCTCCATTCATTAGATAGTTCGAGGGGCCGAAGCCCCGCGACTATAGTACCTCAATCCGAAATCCGGTTTCTTTTGTGAATGCCTCAATTGCTGCCTCGTTTTCGAAATAACGTACATAGGGCATAATCGATCCGCCCCATTGCAATTCAAATACTCGAGCTCGTATCACTTCGCATCCCACCTTATTTTCTACTTTTGAAAAGTGTCCAGGCTGTTACAACCAATGCTGCAAAAGTTACCGTGACGATTGCTGTAGTCATTACGACCATCCTTTCCGAGTTTCTCTTTCTATTGATACATTCAATGGTGTATAATCGTGGGGTGAGAGGGGCTACTTACTCGCCCCTGCTCATTTGGGTTTTACTCAGGACGTTGACCGTTGCCTCGGTCGGCGTCTTTTTCTTTTTTCTTTCTGATTAGCAACCACGCATTTATTACCGCGATTGCCAAGTTAGTCAAAGCTGTGATGAGCATGATGACTTTATCCAAATTGTTCACCCCTTTGGGAAGTTAATGTCTCACTTCCTAAATATAATATACCACTTATGAGATATTTGGTCAACAATAATATTTGCTTTTTGGGATATTTAATTTTATAATGGGGATATTAAATTTCAGAAAGGAGATGTACGGTCATGTTCTCGTTTAAGCCGTTGTGGGTTACTCTTGCTAAAAAGGGGATAACAAAAACTGAATTTCGGGAAGCGATTGGAATAGGTACTACTCAGCTTGCTAAAATGGGCAAAGATGAAAATGTGTCCATGGATATATTGGATAGGACCTGTACATTCTTGGACGTGGACTTGAGTGAAGTTGTAGTTCATGTGAAAGATGCGCCTTTTGGATACAAAGTTGAGTCAGGAGAATTGAAAGTAGAACAAAATCAGGCTAAAGTCGTACAACTGATATTTGAGCTTGGAAAATTTACTTCCAGTAATCTAAGCCTCAACGAATACGAAATCCGGGATTTACTCAACGAGTTCGGTATCCCCAAAAATGGAGCTGAATTCAATTATGAAAGTGTGAAAGAAGTGATAATCGAACGTGCTAGAGAGATTTTGAGAGTGCGTGCGGAAGAACGGAAAGAAAGTGAAGAGCCCGATGCGTAAAGTTCGGGCTCTCACATAATATTGAAAGGGTGATACCATGAACTTAACGCCGTCGGAACATACCGTTGGCGACCTCACCAGACATTACAGACGAAAAGCCAAGATATCTCAAGGGAAATTTGGGGAAAGAGTAGGCATGAGTAAAAGTCATGTCTCAAAGATCGAAACTGGATTAATTATACAACCGGAATATTCGACCATGCTCCGGATTGTAAAGGAACTGAACATTCCGATGAATGAAATGATACTATGTTACGTCAAGTACGAGTGCAGAGCTGACATATTGCAAATTATGTTACTCGAAGCAATTGGACTAGAAGATGCTGCTTTAACAAAAATAGTTGCATCTAAATATCTTGAATCACCTCACAGCGATAGCCTCGTTGCTATCGCGAAGTTATATGACACCACAGAACCGCTGGAGGACCCCGACACCAAACTTGCTCTATTCAAAGTGATTATCAACTATTCACGAGGCCACGGAGTAATGCCTTACTTGGCAAAGGCTCAACTGCAATCCTATCTAATTGAACGAGACGATTTTAGTAGATTGAGAGAGACGTACGATATGGGTAAGTACGTACTGAAATACATCGAATTTTTATCTGATGCCGAGCGAATTACACTGTACTATCGATTGGCTGTTCATGCATTCATACTTCGTATGCCTAAAGACATCGTGACGTATTGCGATCTAGTCAGAGCGGAACCAACCGAATCCGAATTTAAAATACACGCTGTGGGTATGCTGCGTGAGGCATATCTTTCACTGGGCAATTACGATATGACTGAAAAATACATAGAGGAGTATCGCATGTGTTCGCCTTATGATGATAATCATATAATGGTTGAGGCGATGCTTGCGTCTAAACGAGGGTACAAAGAGCTTGCTATTACCCAATTCGAAGTTTGTTTGCGACATTGCAGAGCAGATTACGTTATAAATGTGGTTAATGAATTGGTGTCTAATTATATTCAATTGGCTCAATTGGGGCCTATCCCCGACTTATTGTTGCTCGAAGAAGAAATCACAAAGATTAATTACAAATCTCCTTTAAAACGCGCGGAATTGGCACGATTTTACAAACAAAAAGGTGATTATTATGCACTACTTAAAGATTTGAAAAAATCGGTAAATAATTACTTGCTTGCAGCAGGTAATTATGTTCAAATAGATGATAATTCAAGCGAACACGAATGTCTGATGCTAATGTTCAGGTTGTACAGGACAAACCAGCGAAGTATGGACATCGAAACAATCGAGTTGCTTGAAAAATATCTCGAGTCTTGTTTTTTAGACAAATAAAGGGGAGAAATCGATTTATGAAAAAACGTTATTTTACAGTCTTCTTGCTTGCATTCGTTGTTTTCTCATCTACCTCTAGTATTGTAGTGGATGATGAGCCAATCAGGCTCTTCACCGGAGATTACCCTTGGAAACAATAATTTATAGGGCGCCTGCCAAGGCGCCCTATTTTTGTTCTAACTTAAAAGTTATATCCAAAAATAAAAAATGGGGTTTGAGATATAACCCATGCTATACTAATCTCACAATACAAAATATGACAAAATAAGAGGAGGGAAGCGTTACATATACACATTAAAAAGCTGCGCTTACGGTCATAAGCACAGCTTCGCAAAGAAATATTAACCTCACCTAGAGACTACACCACGGTGCATATACGCTTTCATCTTAGAGACTTGCGCACTATTTCCAATTATGAATCGACATAAACATTCTAGGGGTGACTGTCATCGAACAGAAAACGATAGACCTAGCTAAATTAGCCGATGTCTTAAATGTTGATATAAGTAAGCTCAAGGATGTTATTAATCAAGAGAGTGTTCCACACGAATATAAGCAAGTAGGCGTTTTATTTCCTTCTCAGAAAGTGGTTTCCCTTCAAAAGAAAACGAGAACCGGTTAAGAAGTTCTTCATCTGATAATTCAATATTTGATACTAACTCCTTCTCGTTTTGATACGGGTCGGAGTTTTTTATTAGCGTTTGTAGCTCATGTAAAAATTTTTCATTCGAGTCAGTTGAGTTGTAATTTGTAATATCATTTTTTATAGTCCGATAGTTGTAAAACTTATTAAATTCTGAATACGCATACTCTTCATCTGCTTTTGATCGGTCGTCTTCTCCAGTCTGCAAGAAGGTGCCATACCATTTGTTGAAACCAAGTTGGCCGTCTTCGGAAACAATTTTCCCGCCAAATATATTGAAAACTTCCGCATGATACTTGCTGAGAAAGAACCCCTCATCGTTCACGAACTTCTTCAACAAATCCAGTATTCGTTCAACCACACCATTACTATCCGAATGTATTTGTCCCAGTTGTTCTGCTTGCTCGTTGTCTATATTCACGTTGGCTTTTTCTAAAAGTAAGGGTAAAGGTATGTTCAAAGCGTTAGCGAGTTTTACAAGTGTTGGAGTTTTGGGAGCGGGGCGTACACCATTTTCTATGCGCGATAAATGTGAGTGGTTGATGCCTACTTGCTCTCCAAGATCAGTTAAACTCAAACCCTTTGCCTCGCGACTTTCTTTTAAAAATTTCCCGAATTCACTCATTTCAATCACCCATCCTCAATTTATCATTAAACCTTGTGCCTAATGACACATTGATTATACTATCAATTGTGCCAAAATGCAAAGTAAAACTAAGGGAAAGTTGTGCCAAATGACATAAACGAGAAAATACGTTCGCTTTTGGCGGTATTTGATCGAATTCGAGGTTTTGCTTTTTGGCACAATCAGTTTATGCTTTAAATGTGCCAAATGACACAAAATGAATGCGGGGTGAACAAATTGAAAGTAGCAGCAATTGACACAGACAAGCTCAAAAGCTACTTGGAGATGGAGCAATTAAGCATTTCTGACATGGCGCACAGCATCGGGGTTTCTCATTCTAACTTATCTCGTGTGCTTAGCAATCAACGCCCAGCGGGCGGGAGAGTATGGGGCGGATTGGTGGGATATTTCGGACGTAGGATATTTGAATTCATCTCGTATGATTCGAATGTGCCAAAAGGCACAAAAAAGGAAGCGGGGTGACTAAGCGTGACCTACAAGGAAACCCAAGAATATGTACGACTTGCTCTTACGCTCATTGTTGGAATGTTACTCGGTAGTGGCTTCACAATTTGGCTGGATGGAGGTTGGTGAGATGAGCATTGCAGTAGGAATTGTTCGTAACATTGATGAGTTAGGACGGATTGTCATTCCGGCGGAAATGCGTCAGATGTTGCATATGGGGAAAGGTGATCCAGTGGTTATCACATCAGATAACGTTAGCGTGACACTCCGTAAGTATGCACCTGGTTGCACTTTCTGCGACAGCTTGGATCGATTACTCGATTTTAAGGGAAAGAAAATTTGCTCGCATTGTAAGGTACGTATTTTGAATGGAGGTGAATAGTCGTGCAAATCAAGTTCTTGGAACTCAAACTTGCATCGTTCAAGAATCACGGGAACCTGAAAGTAAACTTCACAGACGTTACTCGTATAAGCGGTACTAATGGAGCGGGTAAATCCTCTATCGGGGAAGCAATCGCATGGGTGTTGTTCGGGGTTGATTCGCTTGGTAGCAAGTCAGACCCGTCCCCGACGACATATGATTTTGAACAAGTTGAAGCCGAATTGCTTCTCACCGTCGATGACAAACAGGTGCTGCTGGGGCGCACACTTCCAGTAGGCAAGGCAGCTAAGTTTTACATAAATGAGGTGCCAAAGAAGGCTAAGGAGTTTGAGGAAATTGTTAGCCAGCTATTTGATAAGCAATTATTCATGTCATTATTCACTCCTTCATTTTTCTTTACTCAACACTGGGAAGAACAAAGAGCGCAGCTGCTGCGATATGTATTGCCACCTGCAAACAAAGAGGTGTTCGCTCAATTGCCAGCTCCGCAGGCAGAAAAGTTAGCGGAACAGGTCAAGAAGAAGTCTTTGGAGGACTTGCAAGCGCAGCATGCAGATAACAAGCGCAAGCAGGACAAAGCATTGATTGCTGCAAAAAGCCGAACTAAAACGCTAATTGAACAACTTGAGTCAGCGCCAGATACCAATGATATTGATGCTGAGTCACTCACTCAAAAACTATGCGAAATCAACAAGAAACTCGACGATTTTAAGGAGAAGCAAGGTGAGGCACGGGCGCATAATGCCAAGATTGAAAAGTTAAAAGTTCAGCTGCAGGTCACTAAGGATGGAGCCAACAAGATTCGAGCTGAGTATAAACAAATCCATTCAATTCCAGTTGAAAATGAATGTACCATGTGTGGTCAAAAGCTGACTGATGACGCTGCAGCAGTTGTGATAGATAACAAGGAGAAGCAGTTGGACGAAATTAAATCTAGGTATCAAGTGCTATCGGATCAATACAGCAGGATGGAAAAAGAGCTTACAGGCTTAGAGATTGTAGAGATAGATGATGCACAAGCCCTATTCCAACAAAAATCTGATATTGAGTCGCAACTGAAAACAATCGAATCACAGGACCGACTGGCTTTAGCAATTGAGGAAGCCAAACAGAACGAGCGCGACATACATGAAAGTTACACAGAATCAGTGTTTATCCTTGACTCTATCAAAGCATTCAAAGCCAAGGAAGCGGAGTTGATGGCTGAAAAAGTGGGCGGCTTATTCGAAACACTCACATTGAAATTGTTCGCTGAAAACAAGGGAGATGGGGAGCAGAAACCATTTTTCGAAGTTGAGGTGAATGGCAAGCCCTACAGGAAGTTGTCTACTGCTGAGAAGATCCTTGCAGGGCTTGAGCTTATCAGTGTGCTATCGGAACAAAGTGGTGTTGCAGCACCAGTCTTTGTGGATAACGCTGAGTCAATTATCAAGTATCAAGCGCCGGATGGTCAACTAATTGAGTGTCGAGTTGCGGACACGCCATTCACTGTTACGGAGGTGTAGTGATGGATAATTTAACATACTGCGTTGCTTGCGGATGGGGAAAAGGCTCGGCTTCACTATTAGAAATCAAACAACAAGAAGCGAAGCATGGTGACTATGTCTGCATCAACTGTGAAGAATTCTTTGAAAGCATTATAAACGCGGCAAAAGATGAAGCAATTGCAATTAACAAAGGTTACGGCCTTCCTTGTGAGGCGCTTATCACAGATAACAATATCTATTACTTTGATGGTCCAATAATCGAAGATCCGAAAAAAGACTCCCTTGGATTCGGCGGATGCTGGTTTTTAATCACAAAGAAATACGGAGAGATTCGCAAGGTTATGGTAACTAACAACCTCTGGCGCGATCGTAGAGTTCCGGCAGCTTATCGCATTAAGTTGCAGCAAGCGGGGAGGATCGATTCAATTGTTGTTGGTATCGAGCGCCAGGAGCTTGCAAAGTGTAAAACGCTGCTGAACAGCATCCCATATTTACAACAGGAGGTCTAGCTCTATGAAAATCAAAGAGGTAACGGTAGGTTACACTTTCACGAAGAACCTCGGAAACTTCCAGTCACTAAAGGTGGAAGCGACTGTAACAATGGCGGTTGAAGATGGTGAGTCAGCAGATGAGGTAGCAGTTAAGGGTCGCCAATACTGCCGCGATCAGGTAAGGGAAGGGCTTGGGGAGTTTGATTCGGGGGTTCGCATATGATGAAGCTTGTTGCGTTCAAGCATGGATTCATAGCTGTGGATGAGCAAAATGAATGCATTGTACTGCGCAGAACAGGTCATGCAGAGCACATTGAAATCTCTTTTCCATTCTTCGATGACATGCACGTTATTAGACTTACCGCGTGTGAAGCTCTCAATCTTCGAAATGCATTAAATGAACTGGCGGCCCCACACTTACTGCAAGTTACTGGTGAGTAAGGTTGTACATCATACCCTTCACCTGGTCCATCGCTATACAAATACACAACGAACATTACCAATGGGGGAATAATTCATGAGTAATTCAATCGTTCAAGCAACTAATACTCAATCTGTTGTTAACAGTTTTTCGCAAACTGAACTTGATACGCTGAAAGCTACTATCGCAAAAGGCACATCAAACGAGCAGTTTGCACTCTTCGTACAGACATGTGCTCGCTCAGGCCTCAATCCATTTTTGAATCAAATCTATTGCATTGTTTACGACGGTAAGCATGGTCCGGTCATGAGCATCCAAATTGCCGTTGAGGGTATTGTTGCACTTGCAAAACGGCATGAGCATTACAAAGGCTTCATTGCATCAGAAGTTAAGGAAAATGATGAGTTTGAGATTAATGTTGTGACTGGTGAGCCAATTCATCGGATCAAGAGCATGGTGCGTGGCAAGACTATCGGAGCATATTGTGTGGCCTATCGCGATGGTGCTCCAAATATAGCAGTTATCATTACTGCGGATCAGGTAGACCATCTGTTAAAAGGCCGTAATGCCCAAATGTGGAGGGACTACTATGACGACATGATCGTTAAGCATGCTATAAAGCGGGCATTCAAGCGTCAGTTTGGCATCGAAATTGCCGAGGATGAGTACGCACAACCTAACTCTATTGACAACATGCAATCATACGAGCAACCAACACGCCGTGACATTACCTCAGAATCACAGCAACCACAACTGGAAAAACCTAAGCAAGCTGAACAACCTAAAGATGAAATGAAAATTGTAAGGGAGCAAATTGCTGCAGCATTCTCTCAACTTGGAATCAGGAATGAGCACGCAATGAGCGAATACACCGCAACTCGGATGAAGCAAAAAGGCGACAAGCCAACTCTGCAAGAGTTGAAAGGCTTGCTCAAGATGATGCATATGGAGATTGAAGAAAAGCAGGCCATTGCTGGCGTAGCTGGCGGGCTGGGTCCACTTGAATGATTCAGGTTAAGGTGCTGGCATCGGGATCGAAAGGTAATTGCATTTGGATCGGGAATGGCGAGGTCAACATTCTGATCGACATTGGATTGCCAAAGACCAAAGTAGAGAAGATCATGTTGCAGAATGATATTGATCCTTCAAAGATAACTGCAATTTTTCTAACTCATGAGCACGGCGATCATATTCAAGGCATCAGCTTTGCGAAAAAATACAAGATTCCTGTTCGCGGCAGTGAGGGCACGCTTAAAGCTATTGGATCGGTCGAAACGGCAGAGAAGCTTTGTCACGATGGCGTAGTGATGTTCAATGCTTTTGAGGATTCGGTCATCAAAGTCATGCCGTTTCGCGTATCACATGATGCTTATGACCCATATGGTTATACCGTTCAGGATAAGAAAGGGATGAAAGTCAGCATTTTGATGGATACAGGTACGGTTACTGGGGATATGCTGCGAGCCATGAGCCACAGCGACGTTTATATCTTCGAGTGCAATCACGACGTGGACATGGTCGTAGACGGCGACTACACGGAAGTTACCAAGTCTCGCATCTTGTCTGACATTGGTCATCTATCAAATGAAGCTGCGGGTGCTGCACTTTCGAAACTAGTAAAAGGTAAAGGGGAGCGGATTTATCTCACGCATATGAGCAGCAAGAATAATATGCCTGCGCTTGCGGAGATGACGGTTAAAAAAGCGCTGCGGGCAAAGGGATTTCACGAAGGGACGCATTATCATCTACACGTGGTATAGGAGGTGTGAGCGGTGCGGGGTTGGATCAAGATACATCGGAAGATAGCAGACAACGAGATGTTTAAAGATCCATTCTACCTGAAGTTGTGGATGCTCTGTTTGTTAAAAGCCGCTCACAAGCCTTTCCGACAAATTATCGGGAACCAGGCAACCCCTTTGCAAGCAGGACAGTTTGTAACAGGTCGAAAATCGTTGGCTGATGATTTTAACGATGGTGTATCTAAAAAGGATCAACGTAGTGATGCAACCATTTGGCGTATGCTACAAATGCTCGAACGTGAGGAAATGGTTATTATCCATTCATTCCGTAGTCATAGTGTAATTACAATCGCTAATTGGCATGAATACCAAGACGAAGACAGTGAACCGGCTCCACCGTCACAACCAGCGCGTAAAGGTGATCCCAAGAAGAAGCCGCAGTATCAGGAAGACGACACCTACTACAAGATGGCTGTTTACTTTCGCAGAAAAGTGGACGTTATGGCATCAGACAATGGTCTTAAAAACTTGACGAAAAATGCAAATATGCAGTCATGGGCAAAGGATTTCCAGTTGCTCGTTGAGCGGGACGGTATACAAGACAAACAGCTCATTTTAGATGTGATGAACTGGGTGGTAACGCACGAATTTTGGGCGCGGAATGTACTTTCAGCTAAGACATTTCGTAAACAGTTTCCAAAGCTTGTGCTTGCTATGAAAGCTAGCGGCAAGGTAGGGACAGCACCTCAGACTCTTTCCACGGAAGAACGTCAGCAGCAACAGAACTATGAAGATGAATTTAGAAAGTGGGTGACGGAAGGAAATGACCCCGCAGGTTTTAGATATGACGACACTTCGTGACCTTGAAGCGGAACAGGCGGTACTCGGATCAATCTTCTTGGCTCCAAGCACCATCAATGACGTCATGTTCCTAGCTCCGAGAGATTTTGCTTCCGAGCAGCACCGCCTCATATTTCAGGTGATGCAGCATCTTGCTAGTCGGGATGTGCCGATTGATATTGTCACGATTACAGCAGAGTTTCAAAAGCATAATAGGTTGAATGATATGGGTAGCGTCTCGTACTTAAGCAGGCTGTCTAATTCTGCGCCCACAGCAGCCAACATTGAGTATTATGCTTCGATTGTTAGGTCCAAAGCTATCCGCCGTCGAGCGACAGAGTACGGGCAAAAGCTAATTGACATGGCAGGCGATGACTTCGAGACGGATGAGGAATTTTTGTCTGCTGTTGAGGACGAAGTGTTGGAACTTCGACCTACTACACTAAACAAGATGCGGAGCTTTCGCGAATCTCGTGAAGATTACTATAAGCACCTTGAGGAAAAAGCCGCCAAGCTCAAAACAGGGCTTTTCAAGCAATATGATGAGTGGGCGCAATTGTGGCGTGGATGGTTGTATATCTTAGCAGGTCGCCCAGGTGTGGGTAAAACAGCTAAAGCTCTAATGCTTGCATACGGCATAGCTAAACATAACACTAATCCTGGTGCGGTTCTAATTTGGTCACAAGAAATGGACGAAAATGAAGTCAAAGACCGGATAGTTTCAATGGTAGCGGGTGTTAATTATCCACGATTGATTAACAAGGGCGGCGATGAAGGATTCAATGAAGCCGAATGGACCCGTATAAATAACGCATATAAAGAAATTGAAAAGCTTCCAATATTCATCCAAGACAGCGCGGGAGTCACAATTGATGAGATTAGGGCTACTGTTAAACAGTTTCGCAAGCGTCATGGTAAGGTTGCGGCAGTCATTGTGGACTATCTGCAAATTATGGATATTCCACAAAGAAAGAACGAGATGAGGGCTCAGGCAATAGGTAAAGTTACAAAATCAGCAAAACACATTGCTCGCCGCAATAAGCTGATATTTGTTCTGTTATCACAGCTTGACCGTTCCGTGGATAACGAGGAACCAAAGTTGAAGCACTTGAAAGAATCCGGCAGCATTGAGCAAGATGCAGACGTCGTGGAATTCCTTTGGCACAATCATAATGACCAACCGGATCGTACTAAAAAAATTATAGATTCGATTTTCGCGAAAGGTCGAAATGTGGGTGCTAATCGTTTCAAACTAGAATTCCACTGGTGGTATCAACGGTTTGTTGAAATCGTGAAAAAGGTGAACTGATGCAAATCCAATCAGAAGAACAATATCAGACGGTTATGGAACGCATCCTCAAAGGAGCTGAGATGATAGATCATCCGCTCACAACACCGGAGAAACGCGCTGAATACATGGTTTTTTACGACGCTTTGTGCTTGGAGGTCAGAAAGTATCATGCGCAGGAGTATTCGCAGCTTTTCCCACACATGCGTACGGTTTACGAGGAGTGCGGACTTATCCCAAGGGAAGGAGATTGACCATCGTGACAAGGTTGTCTAAGGAAGAAAGTTCAAAAGTTATCGAGTTGCTATCGAAGCATGAATGGAAGCTTGATGACGTTGCTTTGATTACGAAACTTGCAAACTCTGAAAAAATCGCTTGGGAAGAAGTAGAACGCCTGAAAGTAGATAAACGGATACAGTCACGGTATATCCAAGAAATGCAGGCAAGAGCGCATCACTTTCAAGTGTTGTCAGGCAAGTTAAATGCCCAACTGCAAGATGCACTTACCGTAATTTCGAATGCTCTCACGGATGTCAATGACATGCTTGCCGTGTCTGAAATGGAGGGCCGTGACATGGAGTTGTGTCCTCAAGCCACCATGTTAAGCCTACATGATGATCTGCAAGCTGCTATAGACTGCTTGAAAGGAGAGCATGGCGATGGCAAATAGGAATACGCTACACGCTGAAAAACTGGTTGCATTTATGGCGTGGCTCGTATCCGATGGTTGGACAGTTGTACCAAACAAGGGTGAATATGAAGTCCTCCGAGCTACTAAGTCAGGCAGAAAGCCGTTGATAGTATACACACGAAACAGTGAGGTAACTCATCTTACGGTGCCAGATAGTCACATGGGCGTACTGAGAGCTTTCATAAGGGACACGAAAGCGCAGAAGGCGGAAACGAAACCTATCGTTTCGTGGGGGAGCATGCTCATCGATGCTATACCCTTCTCTCAATTGCCGCAAGGAGTTAAGGTTGCACTCGCTTGCGATAAGTGTGAAGGGCATGAGCACCACGAGAAGTTGGCAGATGGATGCTGGCGCTGCGATTGCGGGGATGTTAAGCGGCTATTCGGGGAGGGGACAAGCAAATGAGTTACGACGGTGATGATTTTTACTGCGAACCAAATGAGTTCGAGCAAATGGTTGATAAGTTCAAGCAATCGCTTCTTGATTCAGTAAAAGAAGAATTTAAAGCTGAAATGAACCGTTTGCGGGAAGAGAATGCTGAGTTACAGCAAGTAAAGAGAAATTGGGCTGACATAAAGGCGGAGCATCAACGAGAAATCCTTCGCTTGCAATATGCCAAAAACGAGGCTGCTCGTGAAGCTAGGAAAGAACGGTTAGGAGTGTTAATGGAAGATTTCAAAGTTGCTATGTTTCAGGTCAAAGTTAAATATATAAGACCTGATAAATGCGACAAGTGCAACGAAAATAGGCTGATTACGTACAAAACGCCACTTGGAAAAGATGCAGTAGAAAAGTGCACTTGCAATACAACAAAATCGATATTTGTTCCCGAGGAGCTAATTTGTGTAAGACTTCATCTCGACAACAGGGAGAACAAGCTAACAGTGTACTATAACCTTCCTACTGATGATGAAGATGGGATGAAGTATGGTTTCAATACACCTTTAAATATGATCTACGATTCCAACATGGAATTTGCAAAGCTCGATAGATACGGGACGTTTTTCAATACCGTTGAGGATTGTCAGGCATATTGTGATTGGTTGAATGGCAGGGAGGGAGAGTCATGACCAAATCAGTGTACGCCCACTGCGCATTACCAGGATCTACGGAACTTTTTAATGCTGCTGGTAATGCGGCACGAGTGACATACACATTGGAGCAGCTTAAACAAATGAGTTCCAAAGAAATAAACAAAATTGCCAACGAGATCATGTTTAACGGAACAGAACCACCGTGGATGATATTTCATCCTGCTCTGAATATTAACGATTCCTTATCCATGCAAACCAGGGCTATCATGCACAATTCATCCGTTTATTTGGACAGCCTCAATTTGATCGTAAATGGATATGAACGGGTTGACGTTTGGGTGGACAGTGAGTTGATTGGCTTGCTTCAAACTACGCCTCAGCAACAGACAATAGCTGCAATATTGAGCTTGCAGGGGCAAAAAAGTGAATGGAGATGAAGAACATGCAAAATAAATACCTCGTCATTGCATTACCAGTCATCGATTATCCAGTGAAAGGGTACGGACCGACTGAACAGCGCGTCAAACTTCACGAAGAAATTGACGAGCTACGCGAGGAGGCCGAAGCTGGAAAAATCGATATTCGAAAGTTGCTTGCTGAGTACATTGACGTAGGCCAGATGCTCGCGGGATTGATTCGCAGCCAAGCAAAGGAAACTCTCGCTGGACAGTCTGTTGATGCTGTAGCATTCGATATCTTCTATAAAGCCAATACGGACCATCTGAAAAAGATGGAACGATATGCCGAGGAACGTGGATGGGCAATCTTGTCGGGAAACCTACCTCAAACTATCGTTTATGGTAATTCCGTGACTATGTTTAATGAATCTATTCATACACTGCCCTATCGTCCGAAAACATGCTAGATTCACACGAAAAATCAGCAATGTCAGGGGTGAAAGGGTGGCATATCCACGCGATGAGCAAGAAACAACATGTGTTTACGATCCTGTCACGGATAAATGGATCGTTTACAGCAGCTTAAAACGGCACATAACTCGGCTGTTGAAAGTGGGCGGGGAACCAGTTACCAAAGAAGTTGAAGATGGTCGCATTGTTGCAGGAACATGGGAGATTGGCCCAAAGCAAGTGCGGTTCGCGAAATTGTTCGGAGCTGCAGCAGAGGAGGAAACGGACGATGCGGTATGTGGGGATTGATCCAGCGACAAAGACAGGGCTTGTAGTATTAAATTCTAGCGGGGAATTACTAAAGGCAGCAGAACTATTGGGCGAAGGTTCCACATCCGTTAGGCGCATTCGCATGTTGGCCAACGAAGTATTTCAAAAAATAAAAAATGGTGACGTAGTTTGCATCGAAGGATTTGCGCTCGCCGCTCGCGACACAAACAAAGTTGCCAGCGGGAATGGATGGGCAGCTAGGATGGCAGTGGATAGGCATGAGCTGCACTATATCGAGGTGGGAACATCACAGCTCAAGAAATTCGTTAACGTTTCGCAATGGTCGGGGCAAAAAGGTAGCAAGCAGCGCCTATCCAACAAAGCAGTCAAACAACTTGTTATTGAGTCTGTGTTCCAGCACTGGGGGTTCTCAACCAAGAGTGACAATATTGCCGACGCCTTTGTCCTAGCAAAGATCGCAGAAGCTGTTCACAAGGTGAATAATGGGCTGTCGCTCATAGACTTTTATCCTCGGTATCAACTAGAAGTCATTCAATCAATCTTGCATCCAGAAAAAAAGAAAAAACGAGCATAGCCCAGTCGTAAAGGCGCGGGACGGGATACTCTCGCGCCTAAAACGGAACATACGTTCCTGATTTGGGGTGATCACATGGAACATAAGCAAGTCAAGTTAGCTGTTGAACAGGTGTTCGACAAGTATCGGCTGTACAGAGTGGTCATCCTAGAAGGCACGCCCGAAGCACATTTTCTCAACCTTATCGAAACTATCGTAGGGCAACTCGAACCCGATGAACAATTTTTGATTGAGCAGCGCTACATGAAGTCGAAAAGGATCACAGACACGCAAGTGTATAGCTCTAAGTTCGATCCACCGATCAGCGCGGTCACGTATTCATCAATTCGCAAGGCTGCTTTTGAAAAGCTTATGTACGCATTCGGTAAACACAATTTGGGAGGAACGGAACATGAGCATACCTCGAATACTGCACTATCCAGGCAGTAAGTGGAGTATGGCAGATTGGATAATTAGCCACATGCCAGCACATACGACTTACCTTGAACCTTTCTTTGGATCCGGAGCAGTATTGTTCTCTAAAGTTCGAAGCAAGCTCGAGACAGTCAACGATCTCGATGGCGAGGTGGTAAATCTATTCCGAGTTATTCGAGAGAGGCCCGACGAACTAGCCTATGCAATCAGATGTACGCCACACAGTCGAGAAGAATACTATCTCAGCTACGAACCAGCAGCACCAGAAAATGAATTAGAACGCGCACGCCGATTGCTTGTTAGGTTATGGCAGGGGCGTGGTGGGAAAACGTCTCATCGAACCGGTTGGCGTAGCATGATAGAAACAAACGGTCCTTTGCCAGGAAAAGAGTGGGCTCGTTTTCCGGAAAGAATTGCAGCGGTGGCTGAACGTCTTATCGGAGTTCAGATCGAAAATCAGCCAGCATTGGAGTTGCTGCAGCGTTATCGGCGCCCGAATGTGATGATCTATGCCGATCCGCCTTACATTCTATCAACCAGAACAACTACTAGTTATAGATTTGAAATGACAGAAGATGACCATATGGAGCTGCTAGACGCTCTGGATGATCATCCTGGTCCGGTAATTCTATCAGGATATGCTCATGATTTATATGACGATCGATTGTCTCATTGGAGACGCGAGACTAAGAGGGCGAAGGCCGAAGGTGGAGCGAGTCGTGAAGAGGTTCTTTGGATTAATCCAATTGCTGCTGAGCAGGTAGGTCAGTTGGCAATGAACATATAGGGGGCGCGGATGTGGACCCAAATACAGAAATCTGATTACAGAGCGTTGAAACTGGCAGATAGGCACTATACACGACAGAAGCCAGGCACACCGCAATTCTGCCGCCCAGGTCATAATCTTGTGCTGCTAACAGAAGACGAGCAGGCGCTATGGGTAACTTGGTCAGGCATACGTGATGACGGCTGGAACGCATGGGAGTGCACAATGTTTAGAAACGAGGGGCCATTCCTCTCGAGCCACTTAATTGTACTTGCGCTTGGAATCACACGGCACATGTGGGGGCTGCCGCCAGCGGATGGCATCATAACATATGTTGGGTTACACCTGCATGGAGGATGCTTTCATGCTGCGGGATTTAAAAAGGCTGGCCGAAGCAAGAGTGGTAAATCGCTGCTCCAATTGTCATCTGATCGTATGCCGCCACCAGTGATGCCGGGCGAAGAAGGATTATTCAGACATGAAATGATTATCACTGACACAGCGCCATAGGGGAGAGTGAAGAATCATTAATCCATTGCATGAAATAACAAAGATTTCACGGTTTTTGCCTCGGTATGTACTTGAGGATATTAACCGGCGCATTGGTGATTGGTTGGCATCGGGTGGTAAGGAAACAGATCCTTACATTGAACAGCAGCTTAGATTTGCTAAGAGATTTGTCCATAACAACCACAAGGGAGAGGTTTAAATGAAAACTCAAATTCAGGCTTATTTCAATGATTTCAATGCGGGGGCAAAGAAGGACGTCATAAAGTTGGAGATTCGCGGAAAGCTGACTGACGAGCAAATTGTGAAACTTCATAAATTGAAAGGCAACGAGGTATTTGTTTCACTTGCAAGTGGTCAGATGGAAATTGATGATTACGAACAGAACGACCATGAAGGCATTCAATACAAGGTCAACTCTGATGGCTCTGTGGATGTGCCACCGGCTCAGGTGACCATCGATGAAGTGACTGCAGCAGTGGACACAGATAAAGCTGCAGAAACAGTTGCAGATACAGACAGAAAACAGAGTGAAGAATCCGAGCCAGAGCCAGAGCAAGAGCAAGAGCAAGAGCAAGAGCAAGGTCCACAACAGGAACCATCAACGGAATCATCTTCTGATAATGTGGCTGACATAACTCAAGAACGGAAAAAACGTGGGCGCTCTAAGAAAGAGGACGAGCAAAAAGAGCAGCCAGAAGTTCCAACAAGCGAAGGCGGACTTCCTCCACTTGGCGAAGGCGATAAGCGGATGCCGTTCTAAATCAATGTAGCATGCCCCGGTTCGCCGGGGCTATTACATACAGTGAGGTGATAAGGTGGATCAGATGGAATTCGAACTTCCTGAGCTGGATAGTAAGAAGACGCAAACTGCTGTAGAGGCTGCTTTGGACAAATATCGGCTCTTTAAAAAAATTACTTTCGAAGAGAAAGAGGCTAGCATTACGGCAAGTTATTCGGAGCGCTTCCACGGTCCAACAAATCAGACATCCGATCAAACTGCCAATGTTGCGATACACAATGTTGATGTGCCCGCGCAGCGTCGATCATATTGCGAACGTATTGAGCGTGCAGTTCGTAGGCTGCATCCAAAAGAGAAGCTGCTCATCGAAGAGCGGTACATGAAAGAGCCATATGTGTACGATTATGTGGTGTATAATCAGATTTTTAATCCGCCCATTAGTAAAGGGACATATGGGAAGCTCAGGAAAAATGCTTTTTATCAATTAGCACTCATGCTTAATATTGCAGTCGAAAAGTAAACATGGCCATGCAGTCATGCATAGGCTTTTAATGGGTGATAGTCGTGAAAAAGGAGCAACAACTCAAAGTGAATTTTGTCCGATCCGAAGGTGATGCTGCAAGCGTGGTTGCGGATCTATTACAGGCGAATGTTTGTTCCGCGTTGACAAGGAGTGGGGCAAGCACTACTGTAAATGTTAGGGAAATCATCCGCAACCACATAATGAATGGTGGTGTGGTTTGCAATGATAAAATTAAAAAAGAGATCTAGGGGTTATGTGCGTGTCTCTACGCTTAAAAGGTCACAAAAAGATAGTCCGAAACACCAAGAAGCTTCAATTAGAGAAAATGCAGTAAAGCTCGAAAAAGAGATAGATCATGTATACGTGGATAGGGCTACAGGGACATCAATAATGGAACGAGATGATGTTCAGAATATCATCCGAGATGCTAAGAACGGGGAATTTGACACCCTGTTCTTTTCTTCTCTTTCTCGCTTTAGTCGTGATACTTACGATGCCCTTGCCCTGAAACGGACGTTGGTAAATGCCCTAGGCATTCGGGTGATTTCAATCGAAGATTTTTACGATTCGGGCATCGAGGACAATGAGATGATCTTCACGGTTATCTCATCCGTTAACCAGAAATTAAGCGAAAGTATCTCAACTGGTTCCAAACGTGGTAAACGCCAGGCGGCGAAGGCTGGAGGATTCACAGGGTCTATCGCTCCATTCGGATACCGAAAAGTAATAATCGATGGCCGCAAAACGTTAGAGATAGTTGAGCATAAAGCAGAGATTGTTAGATTAATCTTTGACTTGTATGTGAATCAAAATATGGGCGAAAAGTGTATAGTCGCTTACCTTAATGAGGAACTGAAAATACCCAGCCCAACAGGAAAACTATGGGGCATTACGACAATTCAGGGAATCTTAAAAAATCGAAATTATACGGGTTACAATGTCCACAACAAAATGAAATATGAAGAGGTTTACGACGATATAAGCAATTTACATGACAGGAGAAAGAAACTGGTTCAAAAGCTGGAGGAAGAATGGGAAGTTTCTAAGGAACCTACGCACCCTGCCATTATACCAGTTGAAATTTTCGAGGCGGCGCAGGATACAAGGGCGAGGCGTGGTGGCGGTAAACGTGGTGGTGGACGCATACTCGTAAATGTCTTTGCAAGACGCATATTTTGCAAAGAGTGCGGATATGCAATGGTCATAATGGGTCATAAGAAGAAACTGGCGAAAACGGGTGAAATCGCTAAGTATCACTATTTAGTGTGCAGCGGCAGACGAAGAATGGGGCGGGCAATTTGTTCTAACGACAAATGGGTTCCCTATTACGATTTGCAAGACGAAATTGTCAATGGAATAACTAAACGGATTAGAAAAATGATAGACAGCGCCGCGATTGCCCAAGTTATTGTAGAGAATGTGGAATATAAAAAGAATGAATCAGATAAGGAACTAAAGCGAATTGAAAACACCCTCGTATCAAACAGAAAGTTGCTGTTCGAAATTAGGAAGCAACGCATTCTTGAGGAAATGAACGCTGAACAGTATGAGTTTGAGCGTGAGATATATGAGCGCGAGATAATTAGCTTAGAGACGCTAAAAGCGAACATACTGGAGTCAGCGGCAAAGCAAAAAGACGCAGATAAATTGTTATCTGATGTGCGAAATGCACTTGATGAGTTATGCCGAATGGACTTTGAAGATGTCACAAGAGCAAGGGTCATCCTTTCAAAGCTGATTGAAAAAGTGACGGTTAGCGGCGACGGGGAAGCTGATGTTCACACTGTGCTGGGATAGGTCTGCCCAAATAGTTATGTCTTTAATACACATCTCAAACGTGATGCAAAAATTAAACGTTAAGGGTCGTTCACAAGCGGTTGTCGAACTAATCAAGCTTGGGGAACTAAAAATCTGACCATTGCCCATCACCCTAACCATTTAACCTTCTGGATCATATCCTTGTGGTATGCAAAGGGAGGTTCTTTGATGAGTGAGCAAGTACGCCAAACTTGCGTCGGATAGATTTGAGCGTCTGCCTAACCGTGTACGTAGCGGAGGTGGGACGCTTTATTTTTTTGGAGGAGGGCGCACGCAATGTTGGAGTTGTATCTTCATGACCGTTGCCTTACCCCTGAGAAGAACTCTTCAACCACCTCTGCATCACTTCGGCTGATGTGGAATACATACAGCTCACGTGCCGGATGCAGCTTGTGCAGATTTTTGTAGCTGTTCTGTCTGCATATGAATTTGATCCGCATATATATGATGTATCACGTTTTTATTATCTCTTATCACCATATAATTTTTATCTTGATATACTCGAATGCCTTCAATCTTTTTTACTTGTCCATTGAAATTGTAGTTTACAGTAACATAATCAGTATCGAATTGGGCAAGGTTTTTACCAAAGCTGCCTAATTGATAAGGTGTATGAGTAACAAAAATCGTAGTAACAGCCAATATGAAAAATAAAAGAAATAGGGTGTATGATATTTCAGATATCATTTTTTTAAATCTAAGAAACATGATTAGTGAACTTGTTTTTAATATATCGAGTTTGTTATTAATCGATCTCATCAGAGCTAATTCGGATAAAGCTAACTTTAGTATATTGAGATGTTCTTCTTGATGACTTTTATAGAGATATTTAAATGAAAAAAATAAGATGAATAATATGATAGCGGTCAAGTTTCCAGATTGGAGAGAGACAAACACTTCTTTCTGAAAATCGGTTAAGTCATACACAGGAGCAATCCATGGAAGTTCTATGGAATACATCATGTAATTCACAAAGACATCCCAAAGCGAAGAGTATTTAGATGCATAAAATAATAAAAATGGCAGCATAGGCGCAACTTGAAAAAATAAAAAAGAAGCACAAATCATCAAGGTTCCACTAATTAGGAATACGGTATACCGAGCCAGTTTATTCGAAATGGATTTATTTAATTTTGATACGAAAAATTTACCAAAAAGTATACAAATCACAAGGGGGAGGAAAGTTATTATCATTATAAATATGTATACGAAGGCGTAATAAAAGTACAGCCTATCTATAAAAAGAACTGGATTATGAAATGCCGTTATTAAGGATAGCACTTCATTTCTTGCTTTACTCTGTAAAATAATAAAACCGATGGTGTAAGTTATCCCGTGAGAAATTCCTAAAACAAGAAGAGTAAAGAATAGTCTAATCATGAAAGGGATTTTTAGGTACATAATTATAAACTTACTAAAAGGAATTTTATCGCTATGCCTTTCAACGAAGGATATAAGACCTAAATATTTATTTTTAATCCAGTTTAATGACTCCAACCCATACATTCCTTTCTTTTAGATATAAAATTATGTATTAAAGTAATAAGTATATACGATAATCATTTGCTTGACGATTGATGAGAAGGTACTTCAAATCGGTAATCGAGACAAGATTGGAAGAACGCAATATAAAAAAGTGATAGCAAGCTAAAAAAGGCGCTACTTTACCGATTGATCGCGGTTATGTAGCGCCTTTTTATGATAAGCATGTAGGTAGTAAATGTCCTATCTTCAATGCTGATTTTTTGAAACCAAATGTCCTGCGATATACGCAATCAAAGCATAAATAATTCCCCAGAACATCCACGCGTCGATATTTGCAGAAAACGCTTTCCAATCTGTCGTCACATAAATAAGAGGAAGTAAAAATGAAATGGCTGGGGCGATCCAAGCCTTCGTACGCAGCAAGGCCAGAATAAAGCCAAACACCACAGAAACAAAAGGGCATAAGATTATGACTAGGACGAACGGATTAGGATTCATAAAATGATAAATAATAGGTTCCACCTCCATTTTATTCATATGGTTTATGTGTATGTTACAAATTAAAAGTTATAGGGCAGTTACTTTTTGTTTTTATTGTATCAGATATAGGAATAAATAGGATTAATTTCACATAAAAAATCCCTTAAAAACGACAGTGGTAGGTTTGTCCTACACCATAGCCGTTTCTAAGGGAGAAGTATATAACATGAAGGGGCTTAGTAGCGTTGCTTACATATGGCTGTTGCCTTGCACCCACACGCGTTGCACGTTCAAGTCTGCATCTGTCCAGACGAGGTCGGCCTGCTTGCCAACTTCGATGCTGCCTGTCTTGTCAGCAATACCGATGTGCTGCGCTGGATTCAAGCTAGCCAGTACAGATACCTCCGGTACGGACAAACCCGTGAACGCGATCACATTTTTGACGGCTTCGATCATCGTCAGTGTGCTACCCGCGAGCGCTCCGCCTTCGGTCAGACGGCACACGCCGTCACGAACGGTGACCGCTAGGCCGCCAAGATCGTACTCGCCGTTCCCCAAGCCTGCTGCGGACATTGCATCCGTAATAAGGACAAGCTTGCCAGGTGCCTTCGCACGTGTTAGCAACTTCACACAAGCCGGATGCACGTGAATGCCGTCAGCAATGACTTCCGCCACGATGCGATCATCGGTCATCGTCGCGCCAGCCGTACCTGGATCACGGTGATGCAAGCCTGTCATCGCGTTGAACGTATGCACGGCTTGATTCATGCCTGCATTTGCGGCAAGTGTCATTTCGTCAAACGTCGCAGCTGTATGACCAGCCGCAGCGTTAATGCCACGAGCGCGCAGCCAGCGAATCGCTTCAAGTGCGCCATCACGTTCTGGAGCGAGTGTCAGCTGCTTCATTAAGCCAGAGAAGCGAGCATGCCAATCTTCTAACCAGCTAATTTGGGGGTCGATCATATATTCAGGATTTTGCGCCCCTTTAAATATAGGGTTTACAAAGGGTCCTTCCAAATGAACGCCTGCCAGCTGTGCAAACTTCATACCCGCTTGCTGATAAGCATCAACCGCGACCATCACGCGATCCAGTGCTTCATGCGATTGCGTCATTGAAGTTGCGAGCATCGCTGTCGTACCTTGCTCCATATGGAATTTCGTAATCGTGTCGTATGCCTCGCTAGACGCATCCATAAAGTCTGCGCCGTAGCCGCCGTGCACGTGCAGGTCGATAAAGCCTGGTAACAGCCAGCCGCCTTGTGCGTCGATGGCTGCATCATGCCATGCCATACGGTCACTATCTGCAACTTGTGACCAAGTGCCGATAAAAGCGATACGTCCGTCGACAACGCGCACGATTCCATTTTCTAAAGTGCCGTTAGGAGTAACGACACGCGCGTTAGAAATCGTAAACGTCTGATTCTGATTAGGCATCAAGATGTTTCGCAGCCTCCTTATCGAGCAAGACGACTACGTTCGGGTGCGTTTGCAAGAGCGAAGCTGGTACCTCCGTCGTGATAGGACCTTGCAATGCACGTTTCACGATGTCTGCTTTTTCAGCGCCGCGCACGATAAGCATAATCATTTTCGCTTTCAAAATGGAACCTACACCCATCGTGATCGCTTGCGAAGGTACTTCATCGATTGAGCTAAAGAAGCGTGCGTTAGCTTGACGTGTTTCTTCTTTTAATTGTACAACGTGTGTTCCGCTGTGCAATTGATCGTCAGGCTCGTTAAATGCGATATGACCGTTGTGGCCAATGCCGAGCAACTGCATATCCAAGGAAGCAGCAGCCAACATTTCATCATAGTACTGGCATTCTGCATCAAGATCAGGCGCGTTGCCATTTGGCACGTACGTGTTATTTTTATCAATATCAATATGATCGAATAATTGCGTGTTCATAAACGTGCGGTATGTTTCGGAATGGTCGGCTGGTAGGCCAACGTACTCGTCTAAGTTGTACGACTTTACATTTTTGAAGCTCACATACCCTTTTTGGTTGAGGCGGATAAGCTCTTGGTAAAGTCCGATTGGCGTACTACCTGTTGCTAGACCGAGCACCGCATTCGGCTTCGTTTGCACGAGGCTTGCGACAATGCTTGCCGCGATCTGGTTCAATTCTTCGTTCGTTTGAAAAGTCATAATGTTCATATGATTTACCTCCCTTTATCTTTACGGTACTTGCGTACCATACGATACGATTGCTCAAGTTTCGGAATATGCTCGTCAAATTGCTCGCTGACCATACCCGCAAATAACACATCTATCACATGCAGTTGGGCGATACGAGATGCCATATCTCCCCGGCGCATACCTTCTTCCAAAGAGGAAGCAAATAAATTAATGTCAGCTACCGCAGCTAGTCGGTTCGATCCTATTTTCGTCAGCGAAATCGTAATCGCTCCGCGTTCTTTCGCGCATTGCAAGGCATCGATCGTTTCTGGCGTTTCACCCGAATACGAAAAAGCAAAGGCGACATCATCGGTCGCTAGATTCGCTGCCGAAGTTACTTGCATATGCGGATCAGAGAAGGCGGTAGCCCGTTTGCCGATCCGAATCAGCTTCTGGTAAAAATCAAGTGCCACGATCCCTGAGGTGGCCATGCCGTACAGGTCGATCTGCCGAGCTTGATTGAGCGCTCGGATGGCTTGTTCTAATGCGGCAAAGTCTAGCAGCCGCGTCGTGTCGGCAATCGAACGCAAATGATTCGCTTCGATCGCGGTTACGATGTCGGAAAGGGGGTTGCCCGCAATAATGTCCTGGTAGGACATGGGGGTCGTCTGCTGCGCCAAGTCGGCAGCTAGCTTTGTCTTGAAATCTGGAAAGCCGCGCAAATGAAGTGATTTGCAAAAGCGCGTCACTGTCGCTGCTGAGGCACCAGACTGCTCGGCCAAATCGGTAATGCCCATTGTCACTACATTGCCCGGAAACTGTAAAATGTAATCGGCCAGCTTACGTTCTTGCTGATGTAAGGCGTCTAGTTGTTGTCGTATCGCATGTAAAATGTTGGACACGTGCATCATCCTCTTATCCGAATGGTGAGCTTGCCATGTAAGGTGCTCATGAAAATTATTTTAATCATTTAGTGCTTATTCATGAAAATTATTTTAATACCATCATAATCAATAATAGTTCCATATACAAGTGGATCTACGTTGATTCTCTGTATTTTTAGAGGCTATTTTTTTCCAAGTAGCGCAATGAATTGCTTACCTTTCCAGTACTGCCAACTATCCTATACACTCGACCTTACGTACCGCGCAATTGTCGCTGTTCTCTAAACTGACGCGGTGAAAGGCCGAGCCGTTTTTTGAAGGTGCGATGAAAATAGGAATAGCTTTGAAAGCCGCACATTTCGGCAATTTGCTCTAACGGCATATAGCCGTGCAAAATTCGCTCGCACGCCATCGTCAGCCGAACTTGAATGGCATAATCCATCACGGATTGTTGAAACACTTCCTTAAAAATGTGTGAGGCGCGTGACACGCTTAATTCAACCGCAGCGGCTACATCGTCTAGCGTAAACGGTTCCGTCGCGTATTGCTCCATATACTGCTTCATCCGCTGTGCGATTTGCACATTCCGCTGTTCAGATCCAGCAGGATGCTCGAACCGCTGCTCCAAAGTACGGTCTAGCATATGAAAGAAGGCGATCCGCAAATGGGTCAATATGTCGTGCATATACGGGCTGTTCATAAGCCGCTCCTCTTGCATAATTTCCCGCCACAAGGCGAGAAGTCGATCATCGATAGATAGCGATGCCTTAAAGGGGCGAGTGCGCTCCTGCCACCAACGATCAAGCCAAGGCCCCTCAATAATCATGTAGTAATCGAGGCTGTGAACTTTAGGGAGCGGCTCCAGTTTGTCGGGCTGCACATACATATAGCCAATTTTCAAATCATAGTAAGTGCCCGGAGGGAGCAGTAATAAGTCTCCTGGTTTAAACGCTTCGTACTGCCCATTCATCCATACATGTGCACTTCCTTCGAGTTGAATCCGAATTAAAAATTGTTGCAGCTCTGGAATGACTAAGCTCATCGGCTTGTGATGTCTAGCGTGTCCGGAGTGACCTGAAAAATCATTTGCCAATTCCCTCGACATGTGTGCTTGATTGCCGCTCACTCCGTTCTTTTTTTGCATTACACCTGTATGTTGCTCTTCCATTCGTTCCGCTCCTCTTCTCTGCTGTTCATTTCCCACTATTATATCGTAAATAGCAAGATTGTTCATGTTAGGGCCATATCCTTCATTCACATGTCGTGCATGATGTGGCACAATGAACACATACGAATGAAAACCTTTTCATTCTGTTATAAAACGAGCTAAATCAACATTTTCAGCAATCGCATTTTCATTTTTTATAGAGGTGATCATATGCAAATTGGCTTGCAATTGTACACGATTCGTGAAGTGATGCAACAAGATTTTGCTGGAACGTTAGAGAAGGTGGCTGCGCTCGGCTATGCGGGCGTGGAGTTTGCAGGATATGGCGGTTTGACGCCTGACGAAATGCACGCGTTGCTAAACCGATTGCAGTTAACCGCAGCAGGCAGTCACGTTGCGATCGAGCAGTTGAATGACAATTTGAATGAGCACATTGAAATGAGTTTGGCGATTGGAAATCGGTATTTGATTTGCCCGTGGTTGGCGGAAGAGCGCTACAACACGTTGTCGGCACTAGAACATACAGCAGAGCAATTAACAACAGCTGCCGAACAGTTGGCACAGCATGACTTGCAGCTCGTCTATCACAACCACGGGTTTGAATTTACGACGACATTAGAGGGGTTGACGGTGTATGACCGTCTGCTCACGATGGTGCCGTCAACTGCACTTGCAGTTGAACTGGACGTTTGTTGGGTGCAATACGCGGGGCTGGAGCCGATCGAAGTGATGAGCCGCTATCAGAACCGAATGCCGCTGCTACATTTTAAAGATTTGCAGCGCATTCCAGATGGAGAGCCGTTAACGGTTGAACTGGGTTTAGGTGAACTGAAGCTAGTCAGCATTGCGCAAGCCGCACGTCAAATGGGCGTAGAGTGGCTGATCGTAGAGCAGGATCAATGTCAGCGCGATCCGTTGGAGAGCGTTGCTGCCAATATCGCGTGGGTGAAGGCTAACTTGACCTAACTTGACCTAACCTAACCTGACCTAATCAGAGCTAGCCATTCCTGAGCCAACCATTTAAGCAAGTCTGAGTTAAACCGACATTTCACATTTTTCTTACCTTAATATATGTCCATTTTAGGAGGCAATCATTGATGAGTAAAACATATAAAGTTGCAATTATCGGCTGCGGAGGAATTGCTAACGGCAAGCATATGCCAAGCTTGAAAAAGTTGGCTAACGTTGAAATGGTCGCATTTTGCGATATCGAGCTTCAGAAAGCAGAAGAGGCAAAGGCAAAGTTCGGTTCGGCTGACGCGAAAGTGTACACCAACTACAAAGAAGTGCTCAAAGACGCGACAATCGACATCATACACGTATGTACACCGAACGATTCGCACGCGGAAATTACGATTGCAGCACTTGAGGGCGACAAGCACGTCATGTGTGAGAAGCCAATGGCGAAGACAGCGGCAGATGCGCGTCTGATGGTTGAAGCAGCAAAGCGTACGGGCAAAAAGTTGACGGTCGGCTACAACAACCGTTTCCGTTCAGACAGCCAGTACTTGAAGCAAGTGTGCGAAGATGGCACATTGGGCGAAGTATATATGGCGAAGGCACATGCGATTCGTCGCCGTGCGGTCCCGACTTGGGGCGTGTTCTTGGATGAAGAGAAGCAAGGTGGCGGCCCGCTTATCGATATCGGGACTCACGCGCTCGACTTGACGATGTGGATGATGGACAACTACGAGCCACATGTTGTGCTTGGAACGTCTTACCATAAGCTTGGACAGCGTGAAAATGCGGCAAACGCTTGGGGCCCGTGGGACCCAGCTAAATTTAAAGTGGAAGATTCAGCATTCGGCATGATCGTGATGAAAAATGGCGCGACCATTATGCTCGAATCCAGCTGGGCGCTTAATACGACGCAAGTGGGCGAAGCGATGTGCACGCTAAGCGGTACAGAAGGCGGCGCAGACATGTGGAACGGATTGACGATTAACGGTGAAAAATATAGTCGCTTGTACGAGCAAAAAATTGAGTTCAATGCGGGCGGCGTGGCGTTCTATGACGGTGAAGCGGAAAATGCGCCAGATTTGGAAATGAAGCTTTGGATCGACGCGATTGAGCAAGATAAAGACCCTGTCGTAACACCAGAGCAAGCGTGTGTCGTGTCTGAAATTTTGGAGGCTGTTTACGAGTCTGCACGGACGGGTAAAGCGATTTACTTTGAATAATGTTTATTTTCAATTACTGGGAGGTCGTTTTAAATGAAGCTCGGCGTATTTATGGTGCTGTACGGTCAACTGCCATTCGAAGAAGCGTTGGACACAATCGCGGCTAAAGGCGTAGAGGCGGTTGAAATCGGAACGGGTGGCTATCCGGGAAACAATCATTGCAACCCACAAGAACTACTTGCTGACGAAGCGAAGCTTGTAGCTTTTAAGGAAGCTATCTCATCACGCGGCTTGACGATTAGTGCGCTAAGTTGCCACGGTAATCCGCTACATCCACAGGAGCCGATTGCGAAGTCGTATCACGACGACTTTATGGCAACGATTGACTTGGCAGCGAAGCTTGGTGTGCCAATCGTTAACGGCTTCTCTGGTTGCCCAGGCGACCACGAGGGCGCGAAGTACCCGAACTGGCCGGTTGCGCCGTGGCCGCATGATTTCCAAGAAGTGCTGGACTGGCAATGGAATGAGAAAGTAATTCCGTATTGGAAAGAAGTTGGCAAGTACGCGGCTGAGCGTAATGTCAAAATTGGCCTTGAGCTGCACGGCGGCTTCTCTGTCCATTCTCCAGCTACATTGTTGCGCCTGCGCGAAGCAGTGGGTGACGTGATTGGAGCGAACTTGGACCCAAGCCATATGTGGTGGCAGGGCATTGACCCTGTACAGGCGATCCGTATTCTCGGTAAAGCAAATGCGATTCATCATTTCCATGCCAAAGATACGACGATCGACCCGATTAACGTCAATATGCACGGGATTACAGACATGCAATCTTATGCCAAAATGCTTGACCGCGCATGGCAATTCCGTACGGTCGGTTACGGCCATGATGCGAAGACATGGGCAGACATCATTAGCGCACTGCGCCTAGTTGGCTATGACTATGTTGTGAGCATCGAGCATGAGGATGGTCTGATGTCTATCGACGAAGGATTTACGAAAGCTGTTCAATTTTTGCAACCGTTGTTAATGAAAGAGCCGCTGGGCGAGATGTGGTGGGCTTAATTTTAAATAAATAGCGTAACACGTGAGCATACAACCAACAGATAGAGGGAGAGAACCAGCTATGACACAACAATTAAATGTAACGGTGTGGAACGAATATCGTCACGAACAAACGAATGAAAAGGTCGCGCAAGTGTATCCGAACGGCATTCACGGCGCGATCGGTGAAGGCTTGCAGCCTGCATTTAACGTGCGCTACGCAACGTTAGATATGCCTGAGCACGGCTTGACAGAAGATGTTCTCAACAGCACAGACGTATTGCTGTGGTGGGGTCATATGGCACACGGTGATGTATCCGATGAAATCGTAGAGCGCGTATATAACCGCGTGTTGCAAGGCATGGGACTTATCGTATTGCATTCCGGTCACTTCTCTAAAATTTTCAAGAAGCTGATGGGTACAGGCTGCGATTTGAAATGGCGCGAAGCGAACGACAAAGAGCGTCTGTGGGTTGTGTCCCCAGGTCACCCGATTGCCGAAGGAATCGGCGAGTACATTGAGCTTGAGCAAGAGGAAATGTACGGCGAGCATTTTGATATTCCACAGCCAGACGAACTTGTATTTGTGAGCTGGTTTACGGGTGGCGAAGTGTTCCGCAGCGGCTGCACTTACACACGTGGCATGGGTAAAGTGTTCTACTTCCGTCCAGGTCATGAAACGTATCCGACTTATTACAACGAGCAAATTCGTCGCGTTCTTCGCAACGCTGTTGAGTGGGCGAAGCCATCGACACGTGCGTACCCTGCTTATGGCAACGCGCAACCGTTGGAGCCATTGAACTAAGTCAGAACGAACAGACTTTGGTGACGAAAGAGTGGATGAAGATGAGCGAGCAGCACAAAGCTAAGCAGCACGAACAGCAGAACGATAACCAGAACGATACGCGGGGCGATAAGCAGCAACAAAACGAGCAGCCACGCTTAAGAGTGGGGGTTGTGTCGACAGGTGGTATTTTCCGCGGCGCGCATATGCCAGCGTTTTTGGACAATCCGCATGTCGAGATCGTGGCGGTATGCGACCCACATAAGCCGTCCGCGTGTGAAGTTGCTGATCAAATCGGCCGCGTGCGCGTGTATGAGGACTGGCAAGAAATGTTCGACAACGAACAACTAGACATCGTCGATATTTGTTCGCCGAACTACTTGCACGCACCGGTGTCGATTGCGGCACTTGAAAAAGGGTTCCATGTGTTCTGCGAGAAACCAGACGCGATTCTGGTTGAAGATGCGCTGCGCATGCGCGAAGCAGCAGAACGTTCCGGCAAAGTGCTGATGGTTATGCGCAACAATCGTTTCCGCCCGCGTCCACAATTCATTAAGCAATTTATTGATGAGGGTCGTATGGGTGAGCTGTACACAGGTCGCTGCGGTTGGATTCGCAGACGGGGTATTCCAGGTAAGGGTGGCTGGTTTACGACGAAGGAATTGTCCGGCGGTGGCCCACTCATCGATCTGGGTGTCCATATGATCGACTTGGCGATGTGGTTCATGGGCAATCCTAAACCGATTGCGGTGTCGGGGGCGACGTACAGCCACTTCGGACAGCACGCGATGAAGGATGAGACGCGTGTTGTCGAAGGCAATACGTATGACGTTGAAGATTTAGCGACAGGCTTTATCCGGTTCGATAACGGTGCTACGTTGCAAGTCGAGTTCAGCTGGGCATCCAATATCGAGCAGGATGAGCTGTTCGTCGAGCTGCGTGGCACGCAATCAGGCTTCAGCTTGCGCAACGATGATTTGCGTCTATTCACAGAAATGGCTGGGACGCAAATGAATTTGGCGCCGCAAGGCTTTGAAGATAACTGGGGCCATACGCAAAATGTTAATCATTTTGTTGACGTCGTACTTGGCAAAGCTGAACCGATATTTACGCCAGATCAGGGCGTAGATATGATTCAAATTTTGGATGCGATGTACCGTTCGGCGGCAGAAGGCCGTGAAATTAGATTGTAAATAGTATTCGCACCACGGATTGAACACGAGCGTGTTCAATGCTGTGGTGCGTTTTTTTGTTTGTAACGGATATTTCGGCGCAGGTTGTAAACGTTATAGAAGAGATGGGTAAAAATGACGAACGAACAATACCGCTAATTCCCTATGTAAATCATGTCGAATCGTGTAGAAAAAAATTGTGTAATCGCATATGATGTTTAAGTTGATATTGAGTATATACGAAAGTAAATACGGAAGTGAATACTCAAGTGAATGCTTAAGTGAATGCTTGAATGAATGCGCGAGTAAACACTTAAAGTACACATGCTAAGCGCGTATTTTTATTAACCACTCATTCACGGATTAGGCAACCTTCACTACGATATATGATGGAATAGAGCATTGAAGGAAGGAGAATATCATGAAGATGAAGCAAGCCTCGTCAGCAAACGACCGTACGTTTCAAATAGAAACATTATACGTGATGCTGCTAGTTCAGTTTGTTATGTTTGTCGTAATGACCTTATATTTGGTGTTTACGTTGCCAATTTACCCGAGCAACTATGTATGGTTTATGCTCTGGTCTTTTATTGCCCTGCTTGGTTTTATTCGCGGTTTAAATCCGGCCTTAATCGGTGCGATGTTTGCTGCATTCGGATACGGATCGTATTTGCTATATCACGTTTACGTAATCGGGTCGCTGCGGGAGGTATCGTTTAACGATCTGTATTGGATCGTCGCATTTCCAGCAGGTGCTCTCGTTGCGGGCTTTTTAGGACGGGTTGTTCAGCAGTTTACCGCTAATTATGAACGCCTTATTGCCGATCACGATTTACACACGACGATTGACACCGTGACGGGGTTATCTAATTACCGTCAATTTGTAGAGGAGGCCGAAACCGAAATTTCTCGCTCTGTACGCTATGGACATTCGGTGACGCTCGTCTTGATCGAAGTGGCTTACTATAAAGAATTATTGCAAGAATATGGCGGCGAAGCTGTCGGCCAGTTTATGCAGCGAACGGCTGCAACGATGGATCAAGTATTGCGCGATGTTGATAAAAAAGCATATTTGAACGACGGTGTATTCGGTATTATATTGCCAGAAACGCCGCTGGAACACGTGTCGTACGTGCTTGATAGACTTGGGCCGCAGCTCAAACAGGGCACGATGCAAACGGCTAAAGGAACGAAAGAAATTTCACTGCGCATCCGCTATGGCTACGCTGGCTGTCCAGAAGATGGTGCTGAATTTGCCTTGCTTTACGACAAGGCTAGACAGGGGCTGATGCAGCATGTGGGTTAAACATGAATGGAGTCGTCGTTTACGTAAAGTTAGCGTTGTGGCGTTGGTGAGCTGCCTAATAGGTGTGTCTACGGTACCGACGGTGCCAACGCTTTCTGCGCTGCCAGAAGTGCAAGTGCAAGCGCCAAGCAGCGTAGAAAATGAAAATGAAAATGCACGCGAAGCTACGAATAAGCCTGTGGTTCACGTTGTACATTGGTCAGATGACGAGGCCGTGCGCGCCGCACTCATTGACAATTTGCTCGGACACTTTAACGTCAATTCAACGGTAAAGTCGTGGTCGGAAACGCAAGTTCGCCAGCAGGTTGGCGTTGACGCCGATATGGAGGCTGCCGATTATGTGATCGTGTTGGATAATGGCGATGCTGAGATGCGACAAGCCTTAAAAAAACGACTAGAGCGTGCAAATGTGCCTGTACTATGGATTGGCGCAGGAAATTTCAACGATACCGTATGGGGGCTGAACTACTCGTATCGTGGGAAATCGGTTCAGGAACCAGCTTCGCCTATCGGCAAGCTTAACGTGGCCGCTAGCACGCAAGTATATGCCCAAGCTTCAGACGGCATTACGACGTACCCGCTCGTTGTTCGCGACGGCAACGTGTGGCAAGTTGCATCACAGCAGCTTTACGGTGCTGTCGGTCGGATCGTCGCTGATGTGCTGCACGATTTTTTAGGCCAGCCGCATACTGAACAACATGAAGGCTTTATCCGGATTGAAGATGTGCATCCGCTTGTCGACCCGACGGCGTTGCGCCAAATTGCCGATGAAATGGCCAGCCGCGACCTTCCGTTTCTAGTGGCGGTTATTCCGTCCTATGTGGACCCTAAGACGCAAGCGCAGGTCGAACTTCAAGACAAGCCGCAACTTGTTGCGGCGCTGCGCTATATGGTTGAGCGCGGTGGCTCGCTAGTGATGCATGGCTACACGCATCATTTTGGTCATACGGGCAATGGCTCTGAATTTTGGGATGTGGAACGAGATGCACCGATTGCTAATGATGAGCCATACACGATTGACAAGCTTGAGCGAGGCATTGCGGCGATGACGGCAAATGGTGTGCCTCCGCTTGCATTCGAGCCGCCGCAATATTCGATGTCGCAGCATGGCTATTCGCTCAGCGCACGTTACTTTTCAACATTAGCTGCACCGCTGCAATTAACGGACTACACGTATTCAGCGATGCACGATGTACCGTATGAACTACAACGTACGCGCTACGGCTTGCGCGTCCTGCCGGAAACGCTCGGGTATGTGGCGGATACGCCCGAGGGAGAGGTGGGCGCTATCGTAGCGAACTTCAACCAATTGCAGCTCGTGCGTGACGGCTTCGCGGGTGTATCTTTCCACCCGTTCTTGCCACTTGAGCGTTTGCAGGAACTGTTAGACCGGATCGAACAACAACCGATCCGCTTGATCGACTTAAAAGCGGACGTACATGAAGTGCGCTCGGACTTTGTGACCATTCGCTCGGATGGTCAGGGCGGGGTACATGTTAACGTGACGGATGAAGCCAAATTACACCGACTAGCAGGAGTAGGCCATTCGGATGCAGGTGCCGAGGGCAATGGCGATCATGATGGCAACAGCAGCAGCTCCAATGCAAACGGCTCTGGGACAGGAACAACAGGAACAACTGGGAAAAATGCATCGGCGAACAACGGCAGTATGAATACGTGGCTAGAGCAATTCACCCATACGTTAACGTGGGGCATTGCAGTCATCGTGTTCGGCTTCGTCACGATGTTTTTCATCTTCGTCCTCAAGTTGCGACGCAAGCGCGCGGAACGATTATTCGGTGAACGGGAGTCGACGATGTGATGGTAGGCAATTTGCTATTTTTAGCTGCCTTGCTCTCGATTTGGGCCATGCTGTTGTATCACATGTTTTTAGCATGGGGAGGCTATCTATATTCCAACTGGGTGGAGCAGCGAAAGAGGGAGCCTTGGCCGGATCGAGAGTGGCCCAAGGTTTCCATTTTAATTCCTGCGCACAATGAGGCTATCGTCATCGGGAACACGCTGCGTGCAATGGTCGCGCTCGATTATCCGAAGGACAAGCTCGAAGTGATCGTCATCAACGATTTATCGAGTGATCGAACAGGCGAAATTGTGGATCAATTTGCTGCCCAATACCCGTTCGTCATTCCCGTCCACACGAAGAAGCCTGAAGGTGGTAAAGGCAAATCGGGCGCATTGAATCAAGGCTTTCGGCGCTCTACAGGCGAGTTCATCGCGGTGTATGATGCGGACAACACGCCTGAGCGCGCCGCGATTAAGCATTTAGTACATGGCATGTTGGAGGACGATAAAGTAGGAGCAGTCGTAGGCAAGTTCCGCGTCGTCAATGCGCGCAAAAATCTTTTGACACGCTTTATTAACATCGAGACGATCAGCTTCCAGTGGATGGCTCAAGCAGGTCGCTGGCATTGGTTTAAGTTGAGTACGATCCCGGGTACGAATTTCCTCATTCGCCGTTCGGTCATTGAGCAAGTCGGTGGCTGGGACGATAACGCACTGGCGGAAGATACGGAGTTAAGTATTCGACTGTATGAAGAAGGCTACGATATACGTTTCTACCCGCTTGCGATTACGTGGGAGCAGGAGCCTGAGACGTGGAAAGTATGGTTCAAGCAGCGCACACGCTGGGCGCGCGGCAATCAGTACGTCATTTTCAAATACGTACCTCGTCTATTTACGATGAAGCGTCGGCGGATCGTGTTTGATTTGGTGTACTTTTTGTTTACGTACTTCTTATTTTTAGGCGGTATTATTTTGTCGCATGTACTGCTTATCCTCAATGTGCTGGGCGTTATTAAAATGACGCTGCCAGGCCCTTTTTTACTCATATGGCTACTCGCCTATATGCTGTTTATCGTGGAAATATGGATCACACTGGCGATTGAAAAAACAGAGCTCACACTGAAAAATATCGGTGTAGTCGCCATTATGTACGTATCCTACTCCCAATTATGGCTGCCGCTCGTCATTCGCTCATTGTGGATTTCAGCAGTTGCCGCTGTGAAAAAACAAGAAGTGAAGTGGGACAAAACAGAACGGTTTGAGTGAAATGGTTGAATGAGTGAGCTGAGTGAGCTGAGTAACTTTCACCGTTACACGTTTGGCTGTTCGCCGTCTTTGTCCCACTCTAAAATCATTTGCCGAGAGGAAGGCACGGAATGAAACGATGGATTGGACTAGGGCTTGTCCTAGTCATCATGTTCAGCAGCTTCCACGTTCCGCTGGCGCACGCTGAGGAGTCACCAACGCTGCCAAGTCAAGTGAGGGGAACAGAACCGTTCACCCTGTTTCCGCAAGATGTCGTCATTCGCGGACTAACACATCGCCAAGACTATTATTTTGACGTGAACTCGAATCGAGGCGTGTCCCCGCGTTCTTATGCGGAGCTGCAAGTGAGCCATTCCTCGACGCTGCTATCGCGTCGCTCTACGATGACCGTCATGCTCGATGACGTACCTTTAGAAACGCGGCGCTTAGATCCGTCTAATGCAAATCGGACGACGTGGCGCATCGATTTTGCAGGTGCTGCTGTAAAGTCTGGTTTTCACAAATTGTCTATCGTCACCCAGTTATCGTCAACCGATGATTGGTGTGTGGATGAGACGAATGTAGGAAACTGGGCCGTGCTACATAAGGAAAGTGTACTTGTTCTTGATTGGACGAAGCGGGAAGGGCCGACAGATCTGTCTTGGTATCCGAGTCCTTTTTTTGAAAAAGGCACCCTTAAACCGTGGAAGACGCTGTTTGTTCTGCCTGACAAGCCAAGTGAAACCGAACTGAAAACGCTTGTTGAACTGGCAGCGTTTTTTGGCAAGCAGCAGCCAGGTGGCAAGCTGGCATTTAATGCGGCGACAGCGTCTGAGCTAACGGATGAGCGTTTACAAGGGATCAACGTGATTATGATTGGTTCAAATAAAGGCTGGAAAATAAATGGGAAGCAGTTCTATGCGCAAACTGAAGTTGGTAGAACTAGTGGAGCTGGTGGAGCTATCCGGTTATACACGTCGCCTTGGGATGACAATAAGGTTGTACTAACCGTGCAGGGCACTGACGATGAGTTGAAAAAAGCTGCGCTTGCGTTGACGGAAGCCAAAGTGCATCGTCAGTTTGTGGGAACGAAGCAGGACATCAAGACGCTGGTATTGCCTGAACAAGCAGCAGCACAAAAAAGTAACGATAAACGCGCCGTATTGACGTTAGAGCAGTTAGGCTACAACGATATGACGGTCGAAGGCCCGCAGTCAGGAAGCGCGGTATTTACTTTTACCGTGCCACCTGCGCTGAACATCACGTCAGATGCGGTGTTGAAGTTACGCTACCGTCATTCGCAAGCGCTGAAGTTCTCGCAGTCTCTGATGATGGTCAAAGTAAATGGCAGTCCGGTTTCTAGCCGTTATTTGAGTGCGGAAACGAGTCAAGGCGCGACGTTGGAAGTGCCGATTCCGAACGGCCAGTTAGCTAATCGCATCATCAATGTGGAAGTCACGTTCCAATTTATTTCGACCAAAGAAGGTTGTACACAGCGTGTCCAGACGGGACAATGGGCTGTTGTCGATAAAGGATCGTCCCTTACGCTACCGGTAAGGCCTAATCAGTCGGTAGCTTTGGATTATTTACCGTATCCGTTCGTTAATAACGGATTGTGGCAGCCGACCGTTGTCTTGCTGCCTGACTCATTGAACGAGCGCACGCTTACGCTGCTCGCTACTTGGGGCGGTTCGATCGGCAAGCATGCACAAACGGCCATACATGATTGGCAGTACATCGCTGCAAGCAAAGCGAAAGACGATGCCATCAAAGATAAGCATATTGTGGCACTCGGCACAGGTGCGCAGCTGGCATCTGTGGAGCGGCTATGGAGCAAAGCGCCTATATGGCCTGGCCCAGCAGAGCTGCAAGTACGGGACCCGAATGCTGTTCCGTTGCTGCCGGACACGCGCGAAAAGGGCGCTATGGCGGCATTAGCGCGGTCTCCATTGAACGATGAGCGCTATGTGCTCGTGATGTCAGGCGCGCAAGAGGCCGCGCTCCAGCGTCTTACGCGCTGGCTGACAGAGCCTGCCGCTCCGAACGCGAAGACGCAGGGTCAAGCCATCGTGATCGACAGGCTCAATCGTGTGCACAACTTTGCGGCTGCTGAGCAAGCGCAGCAACCGCCTAGCGACGCAGCGAACTTGTTGCAGCCGCAAACGCAGCCGGTGTGGATGCGATTTGTCTGGATATGCGTATTTGCTGTGATATTAGTTGCGGTTGGGGTACTACTCTGGCGCAATCGGAAGCAGAAGCACGACAAATAAGGAAGGCTACTTTTTACAAGCATCCCCTCTAGTTAATGACTGCCAGCCAAGTCTGAACCGTGTGTCAGATGTGGAGCCGCTGTCTATGCTAGAGGGGATGTTATGTTGAAACGGCCATGTGTTATGATGAGAAGGGCATGATATGGTTACATCTTGGGGGGAGGCATGCACACATGCCAAATAGAGAAGCATCACACACAGGCCTAGCGGCTATGCAGTGGCTTTTTTTTATGTTCACCAACACACTCGTTATCCCGCTTAGTATCGGACAAGCGTTTCAGCTGTCGCCAGTTGAAGTGGCTCATATGATGCAGCGAGCCTTTGTCCTTACAGGAGCAGCTTGCTTGCTGCAGGGCTGGCTTGGACATCGGCTTGCCATTATGGAAGGACAGGCTGGCTTATGGTGGGGCGTTATTATTAGCCTATGCGCATCTGCGCCGTCCATGGGGATGACTTTACCTGAGCTGGGGGCTTCGCTAGCTGTTGGGATTACGCTGTCGGGCATAACGGTCATTGTACTCGGCATACTTGGTTACGGGTATGTGCTCCAACGTTTGTTCAACCCGTACGTTATGTTTGTGGTGACCACCTTGCTAGGTGCGCAGCTTGTCTTTATTTTTGCCAAAGGGATGCTTGGGTTAACGACGAGTGAGGTCATCGATCCAGCTCTTGCAAGCTTATCGTTAGTCATTGTTGCACTGACCATGTGGTTAAATATTCGCGGTCGTGGTTTTTTTCGCAATTTCTCTATTCTGATCGGGATCGCTGTAGGTTGGCTCATTTATGCATGTTTATTCCCTGCGCAGCCACCTGTACAGACCGCATCTAGCTTTGCTTGGAACCTTCTCGTATGGGGGAATCCGACAGTAGAGAACTTGCAAGCGGGCATTATTGTAATGACTTATATAACGGGGCTTATTTGCATGTCCAATACGATTGTTACTTTGAAAGCAGTCGCAGTCATTTACGAAAAAGAATCAACAACACGCCAGTATAATAGCTCTTTCATCGTTACAGGCGTGATGTATATCGTGAGTGCGTTGTTCAGTCTGGTGCCTTATGCGACATATTCTTCAACGATTGGCTTTTTGCAATCCACACGCATTATAGCGAGGCGCCCATTTATGTGGGGAGCAGGTGCCTTGATGCTGCTTGGCCTGTTTCCGCAAGCGGCACAATGGTTTTCGACGATGCCGCTCACGATTGGCAATGCGGTCTTATTTGTCGCCTACTTAAGTATGTTCGGTTCGGCCTTGCGCAATATCGAGGGCATTACCTTTAACTCCCGCTCGATTTATCGCATCGCGCTGCCTATGTTCGTAGGTTTAGCTTGGATGACGCTGCCGAACGAAGTGTGGGGGCAGTTTCCCGCACTTGTCCGTCCGTTGTTATCGAACGGCTTGCTGATGGGGATTATGCTAACCCTCATTTTGGAGCAGGTCGTTAATTGGGATCGAATTGAAAGTTTAGATCGTGCAGCAGGCTCGAACATGCCAAATAAATAGAAGTAAAAGAAGCGTCTTACCCATCTCATGAGTCCAATCACGAATTGAGGGGAGACGCTTCATATTTATAACATCCATCGCAGCTTCCTACTCTTTCTTAGCATGGATGAGTAGTTCCAGCTGACGAATCCGATGGCGGTCTTTACGCCGAATCGTAAACGTCATATCATCCAGCACATAAGGCTGCCCCGCTTTAAGCTCCGAATTTCGGCTGTACAGCCAGCCGCCAATCGTATCCACATTTTCGCTCTCAAATTGCAGTCCGGTTAATTCATTGACATGACCAAGCGGTGCTTTGCCATCGATTAAATAATGCCCTTCACTAAGTTCGATAATTTCCCGCGTCTCATCGTCGTCGTACTCGTCTCGAATTTCACCGACGATCTCCTCTAGGATATCTTCCATCGTAATTAGGCCCGAAGTTCCACCATACTCGTCCAGCAAAATAGCCATCTGCACATGCTCCTGCTGCATACGGCGTAACAGCGTCTTCACGGGCATGACCTCCGACACGGTCAAGGCAGGGCGAATAATTTTGCGAAAATTAAAATCAGGATTGTTATCGTATTCTAAAAAGATTTGCTTCGTATTCACAATACCGATCAAATGATCTTTGTTTTCCTCGGCAACCGGAAAGCGCGTATATTGTTCCCGCTTGATCGTCCGTAAGTTTTCATGAAACGATTTATTCGTAAAAAGACAGACCATATCGGTGCGCGGCACCATAATTTCGCGAGCAGACAGCTCATCAAAGGCAAATATTTTGCTGACGTAACCGAATTCGGTCTTATTGATTTTTCCACTTTCATAGCTTTCCGATAAAATAATGCGTATTTCTTCTTCCGAGTGCGCATTCTCATGCTCATGCACAGGCTTTAAGCCGAATAAGGAGATAATCCCATTCGCCGAGCCGTTCAATAGCCAAATAAACGGATATGCGACATTGTAGAACCAAATAATCGGCTTCGCGAACATGAGGCTGACTACTTCGGCCTTTTGGATCGCTAACGTCTTTGGCGCGAGCTCCCCCAATACAACGTGCAAAAAAGTAATCACGACAAAGGCGATTAAAAAAGACAGGATACCGTTAATACGCGCCGAGAAGCCAAACCAGCCAAACAACGGATGGAGCAGTGCTTCCACGGTCGGCTCACCGAGCCAACCTAGTCCGAGTGCTGTTATCGTAATGCCAAGCTGGCAGGCGGACAAGTAACCGTCCAAGTTCGAAGTTACCTTGTGTAACGCAATGGCGTTGTTTTTGCCTTCCATCACGAGTTGATCGACGCGGCTGGGGCGCATTTTGATAATGGCGAACTCCGTCGCGACGAAAAAGGCCGTTAACACGATGAGTACAGCGACGAGAAATAAGTTAAAAATCATGACCGTCAATCCTTTTGTTTCGTTTATTGGTTTTGTACCGCACGTTATTATTCGCTATTGGCGTTTGCAAAATACCGTTCAACCGTTAAAATTAATGGAAGTAATACGTTGGGGTGATAACAAATGTCAGAGTGGTATGAACGTAGTTTTGGAGAGGATTATTTGCTCGTCTACAAGCATCGTGACTTTCAAGGTGCTGCGCAAGAAGTGCATCGCATGATGGAGTGGTTGCAATTGCCTAAGGGCGCGCAAGTGCTTGATTTATGCTGCGGCATGGGGCGCCATTCGATGGCATTAGCAGATGCAGGCTATACGGTGACGGGGATGGATTTGTCGGAAGTGCTGCTTCAAGAAGCTGTTGCTTTTGATCAACATAACCAAGTGACGTTTATACGTGGGGATATGCGCAATTTGCCGATGGACGGGCCTTTTGATGCGGTCGTCAATTTATTTACCTCGTTTGGGTATTTCGTCGATGATGCGGATAACGCCCAAGTGTTCACAGAAATAGAGCGGGTATTGAAACCGGGTGGCCGTTATATCATTGATTTTTTAAATCCGAGTTATTTGCAAGCACATCTGGTTCCTCATTCGGAGCGTGTGGATGAAGGAACATCTATTCAAGAAGATCGTACGATTGAGGACGGATTTGTGAAAAAAAATATCGTGCTCACGGATCTGGCTACAGATGCAACACGACGCTACGAAGAGCGGGTCAAGCTGTATGAGTTAGCTGATTTTGACCGGATGTTGTCCGTAGCGGGACTTTGCGTAGACGCTATTTATGGTAGTTATGATGCCGATTCGTATAGTCGAGAGCGTTCTGCAAGACTGATTATTACGGGGCATAAGCGATAATCCGATTGGTGTAACCGCAATGATGTGAGGCAGAAGCGTGGAGGGATGATGAAGGAATGAGTGATCATATCGAACAACAGGAAGCGATGCCACCGATTACGACTTGGGACAGTGAGAATGGTGCCATTGTGCAGGTGCGTATTCCGCTGCCTTTCTCACTGCGGTGGGTGAATGCTTATTTGTTACAGGGTGAAGAAGGCTGGACGATCGTTGACCCTGGCTTGCGCACGCCCCAAGCGGAAGTAGCTTGGGAGGCAGTGCTGGGCCATTTCGGAATTGAAGCGGCTAACGCGTATCACATCGTGTTAACCCATTACCATCCGGATCATCTCGGAATGGCGGGGTTGCTGCAACAGCAGCTCGATGTCCCAGTGCTGCTGTCGGAGACTGGGTGGCGCCATGCGCAAATGCTGTGGGGCGAGGAGCAGTCAATGACCGAGCGAATGGTTTCGTTCATGCGGCTGCACGGCGTCCCCGCGGCCGAACAAGAACAGTTGCGCGAGCATATGGACAGCTTTATCCCGCTCGTATCACCGCTGCCAGACGTTACATACTTCACGGATGGACAGGTGTTGACGTTCGGCGGCCGAACTTGGCGCGCGATCGAAACGGCTGGTCATGCGCCAGGACATATGAGCCTGTTCGATGAGCAGCACGGTACTTTGCTGGCAGGGGACCATGTACTGCCGCAAATATCGCCTAACGTTAGCTTGTTGCCTAACAGTGATCCAGCACCGCTGCACTCATTTTTGCAAGGGTTACATCAGTTGCTTGCATTGGACATTCGCCTCGCCTTGCCTGGGCATCGGCATCCGTTTACGCATGTGCGTGCCCGCATTGAGGAACTGGTGCGTCACCATGAAGAGAGGTTGGACGAGTTGGAACAATTGCTCGCCACGCCACGCACAGGTTATGAACTATGTGCCCAACTGTTCGGAACGGTGGGCAAGCTTAGCGTTCATCAATTTCGCTTCGCGATGGGTGAAGCGATTGCGCATGTTGCCGAGCTGGAGCGTCGTGGCAGAGCGGTAAGGATTGAAGAGGTTGGAGCTGAACACGAAACTCCTAGCTTGAGCTGGCGTGCAGCTGTACAAGTGTAGTAACAGCGTACAGCACGAAGACAGTCCCGTGGTATAAGTGAATAGCGAGCTTACTCCGTTTGCTCGCTGTTGCTTGTTACCGACGGGGCTTTTTTTTGTACCATTTTGAAAAACCGTCATTTATATATACAATGGTTAAATAAGGGGTTCATCGCCGTAATTAGCATCTGAAGTTGCACCTAAATAGGCAAAGTGTGATAAGGAAGGACGTAATAATAATGAAGACTCACATACTAATCGTGGATGATGAAACGGAAATTGTACAGTTGATTGCCTTGTACTTACGCAATGAAGGGTACACCATTCATACCGCTTTCAATGGATTAGAGGCGTTAGATATGATGAAGCGCGAGCAGCTCCATTTGATGATCTTAGACATTATGATGCCCCATGTAGACGGGATAGAAGTGTGTAAACAAGTAAGGCAATTTAGCAATATCCCTATTTTGATGTTAAGTGCAAAAGCAGAGGATATGGATAAAATAATGGGATTAATGACAGGTGCAGATGACTACATGATCAAACCTTTTAATCCGTTGGAACTCGTTGCGCGTGTCAAAGCGCTGCTTCGAAGATCCTCTTTACAACATGCGGCCAATCAAGCAGGCACAGACAATAATATTCAGATCAAATCACTGACGATTAATAAAGAAAATCATACGGTTAACGTTGAAAATAAGTTGATCAAATTAACACCGATTGAGTTCGACATTTTGTATTTACTCGCCTCGCATCCGGGCAGGGTGTACAGTTCAGAAGATATTTTCGAGCTTGTGTGGAAGGATACACCTTTTGATTCCAACAAAACGGTCATGGTTCACATTAGTAACATCAGAGAGAAGTTAGAAGTCGCATTAGAAGGGGAGAAAATCATTCATACGGTATGGGGAGTGGGATACAAAATTGAAAAATAGTGCTTTCCTCATCATTCGGGCCATTCCGCTTTGGAAAATGAGTATATATGTCTTATTATCCATATGTTTATCGGTAGTGACGATGTATATGCTTAACTTAGTTTATTGGGGACTAGATGTCACTTCGATTACGTTTCATACGATGCGTCAGGAATTTGCGCAAGCTTATGGGCCAAGGCATGTAGATCGCCTTTTTAATATGCTTTATGATGTTTTTCTTGTTGTTTTTTTTGGTGTATTTATCGTGCTCTTTTATTTTTATGAAAAAAAACAAGCGCTCAAGTCGTATTTCCATCACATATTGAACGAAACTCGCTTTATTGGAAATATGAATTTCGAGCATGAAATTAAGGTTATGCCGAATTGTGAATTAGGGGATTTAGCTAAAGAAATTAATTATATCGTGAAGCAATTGAAAGCCTCACTTGAGGAAGAACGGCGGATCGAGCAGACCAAAAAAGATTTGATTACGAATGTTTCACATGATCTACGCACGCCGTTAACGTCAATTGTCGGCTACTTAGGCCTCATTCAACAAGATCATTACAGAGATGAAGTCGAATTACGTTATAATATCGAAATTGTATACGATAAAGTGCTAAGGCTCAATCATTTAATGAATGATTTGTTTGAATATACTCGTTTTCAAAATAAAGGGACCCCGCTGCATCAAACCCCAATCAATATGACGGAGATGTTGGATCAATTAGTCGTACAATTTCGGGTTGATATCCAGCAGGTCAATATGGAATTTCGTCAAGTAATTTCATCCAAAAAGCTGATGGTTCTTGCGGATGGGGACAAGTTAGTCAGGGTGTTTGAGAACTTAATTGTGAATGCGATGAAATACGGGAGCGCGGGGCGATTTCTTGATATTGCGGCGCGTGAAGAACAGGGCATCGTTGTCATAGACATCACCAATTATGGGAGAAGCATTCCGGCTACGGATTTGCCGTACATATTTGAACGTTTTTATCGGGTGGACAAAGCCCGCTCCACCCATTCAGGAGGTTCTGGACTTGGGTTAGCCATTGCCAAAAGTATTGTGGAACTGCATCAGGGCACGATCGAAGTGTGCAGTGATTTGGAGAAGACGAAATTCACCGTAAAATTAAAGTCTTTTCACATAGAAGACGATTCTCCTGCGTCTTCATAAAGAAGCTTAACCTGTCGGGAAGGGAATGTAATGTCTCACTGTCATTTTCAATGGCTGTTGAGACACTCCCTTCTTTTTTTGCGCAATCCCATCTATATGTACATCTTTATAAATTCTTTATTTTTTCTTTCCTCTTCATTAAAATGTTTATTTTACACTAACTCTACACCTAAAAACGGAGGGTTAGCCATGAACATGGTAAAGAAGCCAAAGTACCTCTTCATCGTAATTCCACTAAGCATGCTGTTATTTTATTACGTATTTTTTGAGAAGGATCCTTATATTGATGCCAAGGCTGCTATTTTAATAGATGCACATTCAGGGGAAGTTGTTTATAGCAAAAATGAAAACGTCGCCCTTGCCCCGGCGAGTATGTCTAAAATGATGACGATGTATATCGTATTAGAGCAAATTCAAAACGGTCAGTTACAATGGGATGAGCTCGTGACGATTAGCGAACATGCAATGCATTTGGATGGGGTGAGCATAAATATCGAAGTGGACGAGCAACTAACGGTTAAAGACTTATTTCATGCGATAGTCTTATCATCCGCTAATAATGCTGCGGTAGCTTTAGCAGAACACATTTCAAATAGTGAATACCAATTTACGCAACTAATGAATATCAAAGCGAAGCAATTACAATTGTCTGAGCAGACTCGATTTGTAAATGCAACAGGGCTGCCTAATGAACAAGCTGAAGAATCAACGATGACGGCTTTAGATGTAGCCAAGTTGGCGCAGCATTTGATAAAAAGTTATCCGGATATCGTGGACGTAACGAGGCTTACTTCTTATCATCTAGCTGATCGTGGGGTAACTTTAACAACGACTAATAAAATGCTTTTTTCCGCTAACCGGAAATCGTTCTTTCAAGGGGTTGATGGCTTGAAAACGGGATTTACCAATGAAGCCGGCTACTGTTTTGCAGGAACAGCCAAGCAATATGGTAAAAGATTGATCTCTGTTGTCATGGGCACCAGTGAGGATGCCAAGCGTTTTACAGAAACGAAGAAGCTATTTTCCTACGGATTTGATAAACCGAATATTCCTTTTTTTTAACGATTACGGAGTAGTGTCAAATGAGCAACTTACAACCTACATACAACCTACGTACAACTAGAATTGCACATTTGCACTACCCCGATACTGATTACTAATGAAATGATTCCTTACGCTGTTTACACTTGTGCTTGAGCCTACGCTTCCGAATCCGCTTTCGCTTTCAATTGCGCCATCTCCGCTTCACGTTCTGCTTGCTTGCGGTGGGCAATCCGGCTGCTCGCCGCAGCTGCGATCGCGCCTACGATATCGTCCAAGAACGTATGAATGTGACCGTCGCTCTTATCGTTTAGTTGCTCCAACACACCATACTTCATCTTGTCTACATAGCCAAAGTTCGTAAATCCAATGCTGCCGTATACGTTCACGATGGACAATGCCAGCACCTCGTCCACCCCGTACAGCCCTTCATCATTTTCCACCATTTCTTGCAGCGCTGGAATTAACTTGCCTTCCTCTGCCAAAATATCGAGTTGAATGCCCGTTAAGATCGCATTTTGCACCTCGCGCTTACGCAATACTTGCTCAATATTATACATACAATATTCGATCGTCAGCTCTGGGAAATACTTTTGCTGCAAAAACATGACTAGCTCCGCGATTTGTTCCAATTTAATGCCGCGTTTGCGCAGCCATTCCATCGTAGCCGCTTCAACTTTGTCACTATCCAAACTGTATGGAGCTTTTACTGGCACATTGCGCTCCGCTTCGTTAAGAGCATCGTTCGCTTGTTCATTTTGATGGTTCGGAGTTGTCACGGATTTCACCTCGTCTGTTTGTTCAAATCAATAATGCTACATGTATTAGGGTAATTGTACCAAAGTTTTCGGACTTGTGAAAACGTAACCTCTTTCTGCCACATCTTGCTGCATCATGTCGTTTGTTCGATCTGCCAAAATCCCTATTACGTTTTCCAGTTGGTGCAGAACCATGCATCAACCTAGCATCTACCTATCTAAGTCAATTCCTAACTTAAAATTGGAGCATATCGTCATGTTTGGGACAGCCCTTTCGTATATATAGGACAAACAAGTCACAAAAAGCCTTTGGGAGGGTGTGAAAATGATGCAAGTTCAAATGATACGCCGAGGAGCTTTAGTATTTTGTGTAACGGTACCATTACTCATAACTGCGTGTGGTGGAGGGGAAAGTGCGCTGATTGACACGCCTCCGGCTGAACTGGAAGCGCAAATGCTGGCCGCAGCAGATGGACAATCTAAGGCTACGGCCGCAACGATGAATACGGGCTCTGATGAGCATGCGCAAAAACCGAATATGACAGTATATGTAAAAGACCGGAACGGCTATTTAGCCCCGATTTCCTATCATTGGGATCAAGCGGAACCTAAAGCGCTAGCGACAGCAGCGCTGGAAATGCTCGTGAAAGGCGGTGTGCATCAGCAGAAACTGCCCGCTGGATTTACGGCACCTTTGCCTGAAGGAACACGAGTCCTGAATGTGAAGCTGGAACCGAAGCAGAAGTTGGCTATTGTCGAGTTCTCCAAATCTTTTGCCGATTACGAACCCAAGCAAGAGCGCGAGCTGCTGGAGTCGATTACATGGACGCTAACCTCATTGCCAGACGTGGAGCGAGTTCAATTATGGTTGGATTCCAAAAAATTAAACGAAATGCCTGTCGACGGTACACCGCTCGATATTCCGCTCAGTCGGAGCTATGGCATTAACGTGGAAAAAGGCGATAGTGTCAACTATTTACACTCGATGCCCGTGACGTTGTACTTTTCAGCGATGACGCAAGAAGGTAAGGGCTATTACGTGCCAGTCACCCGCCTAATCGAGCCGAGCCAAGATCCTGTTACGGCGACGATCCAGCAAATTATTGCGGGCCCATTAGACAAGCAGGCCTTAGCAATGGTCGCTACGCAGGAGACAAAAATAAATAGCATCGAACGAAAAGAGGACGTCATCACGGTCGATCTGGCGGATTCTATGTTTGAAAAAGGCGAGCGGGTTCCTTCGGAGCTGCTTCATGCCGTAGTATTATCCTTAACCGAACAAGCGGGAGTCGGCAAAGTACAAATACGAATTAATGGCGTTGCGGATATTCGTGGTACAGACGAGAAAGACTATTCCCAGCCAGTATCACGCCCTGTTGTTAACCCTATGTGGAAAGGATAACGACAAAATATCGTTAGATTAGGATGATTTTCGCCTTCGTCTTTGATAAAATAGGGAATGTTACTTAACGGACGACAGAGGAATTGTAGGAGGCACTTGAATGAGAAGCAACGGACGAACGGCGGAACAGACCCGCCCGATTTCAATTCGGACGAACACGAATAAATATGCGGAGGGCTCGGTCACGATTGAAGTAGGTGATACGAAAGTAATTTGCACCGCGTCGATTGAGGAAAGAGTACCCCCGTTTATGAAGGGGCAAGGAAAAGGCTGGATTACTGCGGAATACGCTATGCTTCCGCGTGCAACGCAAGTGCGCAACCATCGTGAAGCAGCTCGTGGCAAGCTCACGGGGCGGACGATGGAAATTCAGCGTCTCATTGGACGCGCACTTCGCTCAGTTGTCGATTTGCAAGCACTCGGCGAGCGTACGATTACGCTAGATTGCGACGTTATTCAAGCAGACGGCGGCACGCGCACAACATCCATTACAGGAGCGTTTGTGGCGATGGCGATCGCGATCAACAAGGTCGCGGAGCAGCACAAATTAGCGAAATTCCCGATCACAGATTTTCTTGCATCGGTGAGCGTTGGCATCATTCAAGGACAGACGCTATTGGATTTGAATTACGAAGAGGATTCAACGGCTAAGGTTGATATGAATGTCGTGATGACAGGCGCTGGTAAGTTTGTCGAGGTGCAAGGAACAGGCGAAGAAAGCCCGTTTTCGCGTGAGGAATTGAACGCGTTGCTTGCATCAGCAGAACAAGGCATTCAGAGCATCATTGAGCTGCAAAAAGAGGCCTTAGGACCGATTGTCGCTAAAATTGAAGCGCAAGCATCGGCGATTGCGAAAGCTGAAGCTGCTCAAACATCTGGGGGAGCGTAATAGCCGTGTCGATTGCGAGTGATACCATTATTATTGCAACTGGCAATAAAGGAAAGCTTAAAGAGTTTGAGCTGGCATTCGCCGCGCTCGGCAAACGTGTATTAAGCATGAAGGATTACCCCAACATTCCAGACGTTGTGGAAGATGGGGCTACGTTCTACGATAACGCCTTGAAGAAGGCGCGCACCGTTGCCCAAGTGTTGCAACTGCCTGTATTGGCAGACGATTCGGGGCTGTGCGTGGACCGCTTAAACGGAGCGCCAGGCGTCTATTCTGCGCGTTACGCAGGCGAGCACGGCAATGACGCGGCCAACAACGCCAAGCTTGTGGCAACGCTACAGCAGTTGCCAGCGTGGGACGGCGCAGCGCAGTTGTCGGCGCGAGCTGACCTTGGTGCGCCGTTAAGCGCAGCACAGTTTGTATGTTCTCTCGTGCTCTACGACCCGGCGACAGACCGGATTCATGCAGCAGAGGGTACAGCAGACGGGGCTATTATCGAACATGCACATGGGGAATATGGCTTTGGCTATGATCCGTATTTTTATGTACCCGACTATGATCTCACGATGGCGGAGCTTCCTCCTGAGAAGAAGCAGCTTATTAGCCACCGTGGTGCGGCATTACGCAAGTTAATCGCGCAATTGCAGCAAGCTTAACTTGTGGTACATAGCGGGGATATTGCTGGTTGGCGGCATAGTTTGTGATTCCGTCCATACAATTTTATATAGCCCTATCAGTGAATATTCAACTAGGACATCTACACAACAATTATTGTGCAGATGTCCTTTTTTATGCTGCACAACCTTGCTCCTCCTTCCTTTTTTTGCGTAGGAACGGCAATAAATCTTAATTTCTGATAGGTTTACTATGAATTTGTGCTTCCCAATGGTAAAAAATTGATCTAAAATAGGTACAATTCAACAGAGGAGGCTAGGATGAAATGAGTGAAGCGCCAAGAGCTTTTGGACTGGAAACGTTAGCCGTACATGCAGGGCAAGAGGTAGACCCGACGACGTTATCGCGAGCGGTACCGCTATATCAGACGACATCGTACAATTTTAGGGACACGGAGCACGCTGCGAATTTGTTCTCATTAAAAGAGTTTGGTAACATTTATACCCGTCTAATGAATCCGACGACAGATGTGTTTGAAAAACGCGTCGCTGCACTTGAAGGCGGAGCGGGTGCGCTTGCGACAGCTTCCGGGCAAGCGGCGATCACGTATGCGATACTAAATATCGCTGAAGCCGGGGATGAAATCGTGTCTGCCTCGACTTTGTACGGAGGGACATATAACTTATTCGCCAATACGCTGCCGAAGCTTGGCATCAAGGTGCATTTTGTAGATGGCAGCGATCCAGAGAACTTCCGCAAAGCGATTACAAGTAAGACGAAAGCGGTATACGCCGAAGCGATTGGAAACCCGAAAGGGGACGTGCTAGACATTGAAGCAGTAGCTAACATTGCCCATGAGCACGGGGTGCCGTTCATTGTGGATAACACGTTTCCAAGCCCGTATTTGCTGCGTCCGATTGAGTTCGGAGCGGACATTGTCGTCCATTCCGCAACGAAGTTTATCGGGGGGCACGGCACTTCAATCGGTGGCGTTATTGTCGATAGCGGGAAGTTCGACTGGAGCGCGAGTGACAAGTTCCCAGGCTTGACGACGCCTGACCCGAGTTATCATGGTCTTGTGTACACCCAAGCCGTTGGCCCAATCGCCTACATCATTAAAGCGCGTGTGCAATTGCTGCGTGATTTAGGAGCTACCCTGTCTCCATTTAACGCCTTCTTACTGCTGCAAGGATTAGAAACGCTCCATCTTCGACTTGAACGTCATAGCGAGAACGCGCTTAAAGTCGCGCAATTTCTTGAGGCTCATGAAGCTGTGCTTTCAGTTAGCTACAGCGGGCTGCCGAGTCATCCATCCTACGAACTCGCACAAAAATATTTACCAAAAGGTCAAGGTGCTATTCTCACCTTTGAAATTAACGGCGGTGTCGAAGCGGGCCGCAACGTGATCAGTCATGTCAAGTTGTTCTCCCACTTAGCGAACGTCGGTGATTCCAAATCGCTTATTATTCATCCAGCTAGTACGACTCATCAACAACTCAACGAAGCTGAACAGTTGACTGCTGGCGTAACCCCAGGACTTATCCGGTTATCGATTGGTACCGAATCGATTGACGATATTTTGTACGATTTAGACCAAGCGATTCGTGCGAGTCAGCCAGCTTCTGTGCAAAAGTAATACAGTCTGAGCAACACAAAGACACACCGACGGTGATCGTTCCTCATTGCGAACGATACAATGGCGGTGTGTCTTCTTGTGCATTCATGTGTATTCATGAGGCTGTAAGGTGAGTATGCTGACCAAGCTCTGACTATACCCCTGATCCTATCCTTGACTCTATCGCTAATTCTATCCCTAATTCTGTCGCTAACCCTATTTCTAACCCTTCCATTACCACGATACTTGAATGCGGTAATGGCGCAGCCAATAATCCACTTGCAGCAAATAGGCAAATAGCTGCGGGCCTGACATGAGCTGCCCGAACCATGGCAAATGCGAGCTTGCTTCAGATGAAGCCGCTATTTCGCGAATACGCGCAGCATTGACAAACTGATGCAATGGCGACGTGGAATCATCCAGTCGTTCTAAAGCTAATTTGCGCACCGTATTCAAATAGTTCGGATTGTGTGTCTTCGGATAAGGGCTCTTTTTCCGGTACAATACGTCCTCGGGCAACAGCCCTTCCAACGCTTTGCGCAGCAATCCTTTTTCGCGATTACCGTGCGTTTTAATGCTCCACGGAACGTTAAATACATATTCGACGAGTCTGTGATCCGTATAGGGAACCCGAACTTCAAGCCCGACACCCATACTCATCCGATCTTTCCGGTCAAGCAGTGTCGGCATAAAGCGGGTAATATTTAAGTAAGACATAATACGCATTCGTTCTGCTGGCGTATCTTCGCCAGCTAGACGCGGTACCTCTGCCACCGCATCGGCATACCTGTCGTTTACATATTCCTCTGCCCGAATCGCAGCAGCAACTTCAGGCTTTAATAAGCCCGCTCGTAGTGAGGTTGCCAGCGCCCACGGAAAGGTGTTCGCATTTAGCGCTTCCTCACGGTGGAACCAAGGGTAACCACCGAACACTTCATCTGCGGCTTCGCCCGACAAAGCGACAGTTGCCCCTTTTTTAATCTCGTGACAGAACAGCAGCAACGAACTATCCACATCGGTCATACCCGGTAAGTCACGAACTTGCACAGCTCGTTCCAACGCATGAACGAGATCCGGAGTATCAACCTGAATCCAATGATGCTCAGTACGAAGCTCATCAACCATCCGGCGTATCCAAGGCTCATCCGCATTTGGCTGGAAGGCATGCGATGTAAAATGTTTATCGTTATCGATATAATCGACCGAATACGTATGCAGTTGACCTAGCCCTTTACGCTCATAATGGCGTACCGTCAGCGCTGTCAGGGCGCTGGAATCCAACCCGCCCGATAGCAGCGTACATACAGGAACATCCGAAATAAGCTGCCGTTCGACCGTATCTTCTAGCAAATGGCGCACATGCTCGGCTGTCGCTTCCACATCGGCCTCGTGCGCATAGCTCTGAAGCTTCCAATAAACAGACGTTTTCACGCCGTCTCGGTTGTAGCGTAGCGTATGACCTGGCTTTAGCTCAGCCAACGACTCGTATATGCCTTGGCCTGGCGTGCGAGCCGGACTGACCATCCAAATTTCTGCTACACCTTCTGGCCCAATGGTAGGCGTAACATCAGGATGCGCGAGCAGCGCCTTCGGTTCAGAGCTGAAGGAGAACCAGCCGTCTCCTTTGGCATAAAAGAGTGGTTTCACGCCAAGTCGATCGCGTGCCATAAACAACTGCTGCTCCTGCTCATTCCATATCGCACACGCAAAAATGCCGTTCAGCTTTTCAACAAAAGCTTCTCGCCATTCGATATAGGCTACAAGCAGCACCTCTGTATCACACTTCGTTACAAAGTGGTGACCTCTGCTCTCTAATTCACGCCGCAGCTCTAACAAATTGTACAGTTCTCCGTTATACACGATCGCAAACGTGCCGCCTTCAGTATGGCGAATCATCGGTTGAGCACCATTTTCAGGGTCAATGACCGCCAGACGACGGTGTCCCAGTGCGCAAGGACCTGCGATCCAAGTCCCTTTTGCATCAGGCCCGCGGGACGTTAACGTCTCGGTCATTTGTTCTAAAATGCCAGAGTATTGGGTTAAATCCCGCTGCCAATCGATCCACCCTGTTATTCCACACATCGTTGTTCATCCTCTCGCATAAATCCGCATCATTCCACATCATTTCTTTTTTTTCGTATATAAGGCCGGACAACCGAGCATCGGCTTACCAGCAAAAAACGAGATAATAACAAAGGTATGCGAAAATCAGCATAAGATGTATGTCCAGAGGGGGAACCTAATAAAAAAGGAAGGGGGACGCGTTATGAGCGAAGACAAACAGCGCTATTACGTCTCCGTCAGCGGTCGTTCCGTGATTGCTGATGCGACAGCCACCTCTTATGAATTTATTGTTGAAGCTACCGATGCAGAGCGTGATCAACTCATCGAGCTGATGAATGAATCCGCAGATGCGGAGGAAGATGGATTTGTAGACAACATTATGTTCGTCACCAACGAATCCAATGAGTCGATTAACAACCCTTATAAGCAATCACTGTCTCACGTGTACCAGTACATTTACGGGATCGGTACACCGGAAACGAAGCAATTTTTGCAAAAGGAGATTGTCCATGTACGAAATTCGTGAAGTGAAATACCGCCGTCCGGTAGAGATCGATGGTCAACTATGTGCAGAGATCGGAATATTGCCTGAAAGCAAGCAGGAGACGCCGCTGCTCGTCTATGTGACACCTGTGCGCAGTGGTGGCTATCATATTGTCAAAGTTCTTAGAAATGATGCCAATTACTCGACAGATTGGTATGACAATAATATGCATAACGCCTTTGAAGAAGTTGCGAACGAATCATTTGTGCAAGATGACCCGTGTGCGGGTTGGAATACGAGAGCGCATTTTCTAGACAATATATTAGGTGATGAGCAAGTGCGCAAGCAGTTGGATTGGCTGTTTGATTTAGAAGGGAGGTGAAGAACATGTCGGACAAGTTTAAAAAGAACAAAGGTAACAAGTATGCGCACAACAATGAGTTCGCCCAAGAAGTTCTTATGAAAAATGTAAAGCATGCAGCTCAGAAAAGCCCTTGGACAGATGAAAAAAGTGGAAATATGCATGGGAAATAAATCAAGCTGATCTATTGCGCAATAGTTGTATAAGTGACATAATGAAGACGGCTGAGCGACACGAATGTGTCCTCAGCCTATTTTGCGATCATGAGGGGGAAGCGAAATGATTATGGTCAGTTCATGTCTTGCTGGTATTCCTTGCCGTTATAACGGCACGCATCGTTTGTCGGAGCAGGTCGCACGTCTTGTGGAGGAAGGCGCCGCTGTCGTCGTCTGTCCCGAATTGCTTGGTGGTCTGGAGACACCGCGCGAGCCCGCCGAAATTGTAGGCGGGTCGGGAGCTGACGTGTTGGCAGGTACAGCGTACATTAAGACGCGCACAGGTGAAGATGTGACCGACATGTATGTCGCTGGCGCTTATCGTACGCTGGAGCGGGCCAGACAAGTGCAAGCCGACACGGTCGTATTAAAGGAGCATAGTCCTTCTTGCGGGAGTGCATTCATTTATGACGGCACATTTTCGGGTACGACTTTGCTAGGAGAAGGTGTAACGGCTGTATTACTTCGTCAGGCAGGTTTCCACGTGCAATCCGAACATGAATTTATGGATTGGCTCGCCCAACAGCATAGCGGATCGCACTAAAATACGTTACCCTCGCGCAGTACGCGAATACCCATCACAACATTCCATATCACTAAGCCAATGCTAATAAAGAAGAACAACAACCCTAGACCGAAGCTTATCGTAACGGAACCACTAAGTAGCGAAATGATGAATACGAGTATAAAAGCAAACGGCAAGACATGAGACACCAAGGCCTTCCAAGCATGGTGCTTGGTGTAAGAGTCATTGGTGACTAGGGCGATAACTAACGGGATAAGTACACCACCAAAAAAGATGCTAAAATAGCTTAAAGCTGCTAATAAATATCTCGGTTCCATAACGGAATCACTCCTTTTTTATTAGGTTATCCCTAAATAAATAGTTGTATGTTAGAATGATAAGATTCATCATTTTTTTTGGTTTAATTTACTAATCATTAATGGCTTCAACTACTTAGGAGGGCATCATGAGGAATGACCGATTTTTTAAAAAAGTTGTAAAAATGGTGTGCACGGGTTTATTGATTTGGAACATTACACTTCCAATCCCTGTATTTGCGAGTGAACAGCAAAGCAAGGAACAACAGGAACAACAGGAACAACAGCAACATCTCAACATGATTATGGAGTGGTGGAATTATCTCCTTGATGAGCAGCAGCGCAATTTTTTCAAACGTGCTACACCAGAAGAAGCATACCGCTTTGTAATTAGTGAGTACCATGTGAGTGGTATTTCCGCCCAAGAGGTTGCAGGAAAGTCGATCGAAGAAATAAATAAACGTATTAATGATAAATATACGCGCTATTTTACAAAAGAACAGTTTAAGCAATTTTATGTGGATGCCATTTTAAATAACAAAATACTAGCACTAGGCATTAGTCCGTATGAAAATAAGGCCGGTGTGTATATCAAGGGATTGTTGGCTGGAGGCCCTGCGGCAAAATCGAGCTTGCAAGTGAATGATTACATCGTGTCTATTAATGGCAAGCCGTTGAAAACGTTAAATGACGATGCTATGGCGGAGTTCGTTACAGGAAAAGAGGGGCAATCTGCTAAGCTGATTGTGAAGCGTGGAGAGGAACAGTTGCATGTTACAGTCCCTTATACAGAAGTTGTGCATCCAACGGTAACGGGTTCGACGATTGGGGAGAGCATTGGTTATATTCAAGTAACGGGCTTTGGCCAAGATACGGATGAACAGTTTAAACAAGCGCTGGAAACAGGGAAGCAGCAAAAATGGAAAGCGCTTGTACTGGATGTTCGTCAAAATTTAGGTGGAGTTGTGGATTCTGCGCATCAAATGGCTTCGCAAATGATGGAGCAGGGAACGTTGATGTATACGAAAGATCGGACGGGGAAATTGACGCCGACGGAAATTAAAGACGGCAGCAAGCTCGATATGCCGATTGTGATGCTTGTCGACGAGTATTCCGCGAGTGCCTCGGAAATTTTGGGTGGCGCCCTTCAGGATAATAAGACGGCTACATTGGTAGGGGTCAAGACGTTTGGCAAAGGTGTGATGCAATCTTACGTTGCGTTTCCTAAGGCGGACGGTATGAGTGTTACGATTTTAGAGTATTTGACTCCGAACAAACATAAAGTGAACGAAGTCGGTCTAACACCGGACATTGTTGAGCAAGATTGGCTTGCACAAATCATTCGTGGGCTGCGAGTTGTAGGTGAACAGCGATTTGATATGGTGCAAGATGCGCAGTCATTGACGCTGAATGGCAAGCGCTTTGGCGATGCAGAGCGATTGAAATGGATCGTCGAAGCGAACGGAGTATACGTGAACGCGCATACGTTAGGTGCGCTTGTCGGGGCTGAAGTAACATGGAATAGTGACAAAAGCCAGCTCGTATTCACGACCGACAACCGTCGTTACGTCTTTCCGCACGAGAATGGTGCGGTAAAGACCCAAGGTGAACTTCAGTATTTAAAGGTAAATGAGCTGGACAAGTATTTCCCGCAGCTCGAATGGAAGCTTGAGGGCGAGCAGCTTCGTCTGTCTTTTAAGGCAAGCTAAGCTTAGCCAATCCTAACTTAGTCTTATCTAGCGCCACTTCATGCAATCTAATATAACTTAACTTAACTTAATCTAATGTAGTCTTATGTAACCTAATATAACTAAGCTTAATCTAATGTAAACTAATGTAACCTAATGTAAATCAATCTAACCTAGGTCAGCCTAGCCATCTAACGCAAGTAGCTGCTGTACCATAAGTGGTGCTAAGCCAAAGAGAGGCAGTTGACTAGCACGTAACTCGTGCAACTTACATAACTTGCGTAAATTATGTGAATTACACCAATTGCGTAAGTGTAACCTTGCAAAAAAGAAGGTCGATTTTCGGTTCGGATTGGTTCCCGAGCTCGAAATCGACCTTCTTCGTTGCTTGAAGAATAGACGGGCAGGCTGTTTAGCACCTGCGCATATCGCCTTTAACACACTTACGCTAAATGCTGCTCCGCATAGAACGCCATCGCATCGCGCAAGAAGTTCGCCAAACCCGGTACCACAGCCTCTATTTTTCGCTGAAAATCATCATGCTCCGCATACATTTGCCCAAGGCCCGTGTACACTTCTGCCGTCGGAACATAAAAATTCGTCAGCCACTTAAAATGACGCTCCGTAATCTGCTGCACTCGTTCACCCGTAAACTCCTCGCCAGCCTGCATCGCTTGCGCCATTTCCGCGAGTAGCAATTCCCACTCGTGATTTAAGACATTAAACTTTTGGCCGTCCCAACCTTTTACTTTTTCGTTCGTAGCATCGATCGATTTTTGCGTGTCCGGGCCGTATCGTTCCACCAATTCACGTTCGTACGCTTTTTGTTTTTGCTTATCAAAGCCTTCATATAATTGCTCTATCTTATGATTAGACATCTTTGTTTCTCCCTTCAAATGTTCCATCGTATAATCAATGGTCTCCATCAGCTTGTTCAACCGCTCCGTTTTCATCTCAAGCAACTTGCGCTGCTCGGACAGCGCCTCCAACTGGTTAAACGTACTACTGTCCAATATTTTCTTTATATCGACTAAAGAAAATTCCAACTCCCGAAAGAACAAGATTTGCTGCAAACGAATGAGCTGATACTGTTCATAATAGCGATAGCCATTGTCCCCGCAGTAAGCGGGCTTTAATAGGTCGATTTCATCATAATGATGCAGCGTACGCACACTGACGCTGGACAGGCGGGACACATCTTTTACGGTATAACTCATGCTGATTACCTCCTGAACATAACGATAAACGATCACGTAACGTGAGAGTCAAACCTATTTTTTGCGATAAGGGTTTCTGTGGGCTTGGGTCAGATCGCACTTAGCGTGACAATACGAACGAGCTGACCAGTCGACGCGGTTCTCTTTTTTTAAGTATACTAGCGTTAAATGTACAGCGTGTTCTGCACGGTTGCCGTAAAAATTAACTAAAAAGATCATTTAAATCACACAACAGGTTCAATAGCTGGTCGTCCATTATCTGTACAATAAAGAGGACGGACCTTTTCATCAATAAAGGAGAAATTTATGTGCTTATCCACTTTACGAAGCAGATAGCCTTGAGGAACCAATTCTTCAATTGAAACAAATTCAAAGGACTGTTGTTTCACACGATTGGAACGCAGCATATTTAGAATACATTACTGAATTGATTTATTTCCTTATGATATACAATATTAACGCGTTGCCGTATGAAAATAGTAGAATGTAAAAATAGCTGTTGAGAAAGCAAAGTTAGTTCTTAACGGTTGCCGTAGTGGCTATATCGCCAGATTCGCCTCGTTTTGATTTCTAACGGTTATAGGTGAGCGTATTTCTCGAATTTCATTTCAAATCCAGCTCTTTTCATCGAAATAAGCGCCCTCATAATCGTTACATGTTGAATGGGTTCATTTTCGCTGAAATAACAACTGTGGCAACCGTTAGGAGTGCAGCCGCTGTGAATCAGCTGACCACCAACGGTTAGGGCACAAGCGAGCAACTGACTACGAACCGATAAGTACGAAGCTACTTGCCGTTATCTCAATAAAGAGAACCCTTCGTCCTAACAAACAGAGGTTTCTCGACAAGCTGAGAGAGCCCCAGAGCTCTCTTTTCTTGATATATTGAGATTCGATGTCATACACCGTGATTCTTCTACTTTTTGTTCTGGTTGCTGGACGTTGTTAGTCGTGTTTTTCTTCTTGACCACATCCCGTAAATTGGATGAAATAGGGTGGGCTATATGACGTTAATGTTATGGAACTTTTATGTACATGTATTGTGTAAAACGTGTGTAAAATAATTCTGATTTCTATCGTTTCCTATTGTGATCTTTTCATGAGAGGAGAGAACAAAAAAAGCCCCAAAACCCTGTTGTATCAGCGGTTTAGAGGCTATAGTCATTTGTTTAAATATTAATTAATGGAAAAAAATGGCGTCCCAGGAGGGATTCGAACCCCCGACCGACGGCTTAGAAGGCCGTTGCTCTATCCTGCTGAGCTACTGGGACAAATAATGAATAGTTCGTTCATATAGTCGAATAATGAACATATGAAACAGACACAGGAAATATCATAACATAGCGATTCAAGGTGTGCAACACTTTTTTGAAAAAACGAGTTAGCGATACATAATTTTTCACAAGTCGATGCAGGTAACCTGGTCAGTTGAGTCAAATGTCGGTCAAGTGGAATCGGAATTTGATTGTGCTATAATGCAGAAAGATGGATATTGCTTCATTAATTGAAGCGTAAACGGACAGACTGCTTGCGGTTGCTTCATTACGGCTTATTTAGAAAGAAGGTGACCCTTATTACGGATTCCAAACGGATAAACACGACACGGAGTAATGTTGTCTTATTTCCGAAGACGCATGATTACTATCAAATTGAATTAACGCGTATGTTGGAGACGGAGCGGTATGGTGAAGCGATTAGTTTGCTTCGATTTTTGCTGCAGTGCGGGGGGGAGCTGGAACAACACCGTGCTGAATGGCAAGCTTTGCTGGATTGGTTGGAGAAAGCTTTTCCTTACTCCGCGAATGATGACGCTGTCTACGACGGGTATGAGGACGAAGGCGAGCTGGATGGGAACTGTGAAGCGATCGATGCAGAAGATGAGGAAGAAGCGGAGCACGAGCTTGTACGACAGCGACTGCAAGCGAAAATCGAAGCCGACGATCAATATTTGTCGCGCTTGCTGAATGGTTTGCGCGAGGGACCGTTGGACGACCGTAAGCTGCTTATGTTGGAGCAGTTGGTGCACGCTGAAGATGCGCAATTGAACGGTGAGATGAAGCACATGCTTGAAACCGAATTGCTGCATCCTATTTTACAATTTGGAATATTACAAACCCTAAAACGCAGAGACATGACAGGTCGTGTCACTTTTAAAAAAGGTAATGATTCGATTACCGTTCATATTGAAGATACACCCTTAAACGCAGCTTCGTTTCCAACGTGTGCTTACGCGCCGGCGGAACAAGTACACAAACATGCTGCGGTTTCAGAACCTTCATTAGCCTACTTTGCGCAGGAGTTATGGCAGCAATTTTTAAAAGCGATTTATGGTAGCCCGCTCTATGAGCAACTTTGCCAAGCAGACGAGGGACATAATCGGGTCTGGGCTGCTGCCCTACACCGGATCGTTGCGGGCTTGCTGCACCTCAGTCTTGCAGAGTCAGATGTGAAAAATGATTATCATATTAATGGCGATTTAATTGCGGAATATGAGCGTGCGCTGCGTTTATTGTCACGTTCGCTAAGCGGTGGGGAAGAGGCCCTTTAATAGTGGTATTTAAAAAGGGAATGTCGTTAAATGTCACCTCCTTGAAAAAGAGGACATTGTCGGATATAATGTAGTGGGTTATTACGAACGTGTAGTTACACTCTAGCCATGTGATTTATTTTGGAGGGGAAGGCATAAAATGAAAGCAACTTGGGAAAAAATAGAGAAGAACGTAGGGGTTCTTGAAGTAGAAGTAAATGTAGAGCGTGTTACTGAAGCTCTCGATCAAGCATTTAAAAAGGTGTCCAAGCAAGTTAACGTACCTGGATTCCGCAAAGGTAAAATTCCACGCCCAATTTTTGAAGCTAAATTTGGTGTAGAAAGCTTGTATCAAGACGCAATTGACATCATCTTGCCAGGCGTTTACTCCGAAGCAGTGAAAGAAACGAACATCAGCCCAGTTGATCAACCGGAAGTTGAAGTTCAGCAATTCGGCCGCGGTCAAACATTCAAATTCAAAGCAAAAGTAACAGTTAAGCCTGAAGTTAAGCTTGGCGAATACAAAGGCTTGGTAGTTGAAACAGCTGCTGTTGAAGTAACTGAAGAAGAGTTGAGCGCAGAGCTTGAGCGTTTGCAACAACGTCATGCTGAGCTGATCATCGTTGACGAAGATACAGCTGCTAAAGGTGACACTGTTGTTATGGACTTCGAAGGTTTCGTTGATGGCGAAGCATTCGAAGGTGGCAAAGGCGAGCGTTACAGCTTGGAGCTTGGCTCCAACACGTTCATTCCAGGTTTCGAAGATCAATTGATTGGTCTTGGAACTGGCGACTTCAAAGATGTTGAAGTTACGTTCCCAGAGCACTACCATGCAGAGAACTTGGCTGGCAAACAAGCTACATTCAAAGTGAAAATTCACGAAATCAAGCGTAAACAGCTTCCACAATTGGATGATGAGTTCGCTAAAGACGTAAGTGAGTTCGATACACTTGACGAGTACAAAGCAGACTTGCAAAAACAACTTCAAGATCGTAAAGAGCGTGAAGGACAAGCAGCTCGTGAAGCGGCTGTAGTTGAGAAAGCTGCTGAGAACGCAGACGTTGAAATTCCACACTCCATGATCGAGTCTGAAATTCAACATATGGTTAAAGATCTTGACAACCGTCTTCGTCAACAAGGCATGACTATCGACATGTTCTTGACGTTGTCTGGTCAAACGATCGCTGATTTGCGTGAGCAAATGCAAACAGAAGCTAAGAAGCGCGTTGCGAACAACCTTGTGTTGGACCAAATCGCTAAAGAAGAAAACTTGACAGTCTCCGAAGAAGAATTGGCAGAAGAGCTTGAGAAAATGGCTCAAATGTACCAACGTTCCGCTGAAGAGATCCGCTCCATCTTGGAGAATAACGGTACAATTGAGAACTTGCGTGACGAGGCTTTGCTGCGCAAAACAATCAAATTCATCGTTGATAACAGCAAGAACTAATCGCATATATATGGCTGACGTGTACATGTGCACGTCAGCATAACAGGATAAGGCACGTTATTTTTAAGCGTGCCTTATTTTTTTAAAATTTCACATAACGTTTCACTACCCAATTGAGGGTGTACATATTCATAGGTGTATTGTTATCACATACACTAGTGGTAAACGGTGTAAAAATGACATTGAGTTCAGAACGTGCTAAAATAATAAAGTAGCTTTGTAAAAGAAAAGAGGTCGGTACCATGAACCTAATCCCGATGGTCATCGAACAGACGAATCGCGGCGAACGCTCTTACGATATTTACTCGCGCTTGCTAAAGGATCGCATCATCTTCCTTGGCAGCGCTATTGATGATGATGTAGCTAACAGCATCATTGCGCAGCTACTCTTCTTGGCAGCAGATGATCCTGAGAAGGACATTGCCTTGTACATTAACTCTCCAGGTGGCTCTGTTACGGCAGGTATGGCCATTTATGATACGATGAACCATATTAAGCCGGCTGTATCCACGATTTGTTTAGGTATGGCAGCAAGCATGGGCTCATTATTGTTAACTGCTGGCGCACCTGGCAAACGCTTCGCGTTGCCAAACAGCGAAGTGATGATTCACCAACCTTTGGGCGGTGTTCGCGGTCAAGCTTCGGACATCAAGATTCATACCGATTGGATTTTGAAGACCAAGGAAAAGTTGAATCAAATTTACGTGGAGCGCACAGGTCAATCCTATGAAAAAATCGAGCGCGACACGGATCGCGACAACTTCATGAGCGCGGAAGATGCGAAGGAATACGGGTTAATTGATACCGTACTATATCCGGGCAGCGAAGCGTTGAAGTAAGGAGGGAGAGCTCATGTTTAAATTTAACGATGAAAAGGGACAACTGAAATGTTCGTTCTGTGGCAAATCGCAAGAGCAAGTACGTAAGCTTGTTGCGGGGCCAGGCGTTTATATATGCGACGAGTGCATCGAGCTTTGCAACGAAATTGTTGAAGAGGAGCTCGGCAGCGAAGAAGAAATTGATCTGAAAGATATTCCGAAGCCGAAAGATATTCGTGGAATTTTGGACCAATACGTTATTGGTCAAGAGCAAGCGAAGAAATCATTGTCGGTAGCGGTGTACAATCACTATAAACGTATCAACTCCCAGAACAAGCTGGAAGACGTAGAATTGCAGAAGAGTAACATTTTGCTTGTAGGTCCAACTGGATCGGGTAAAACATTGCTCGCGCAAACGATGGCTAAGATTTTGAACGTGCCATTTGCGATCGCTGATGCAACGTCTTTGACAGAAGCAGGTTACGTGGGCGAAGATGTCGAGAATATTTTGTTGAAGCTTATTCAAGCGGCAGATTATGACGTGGAAAAAGCAGAGCGCGGCATCATCTATATCGATGAAATCGATAAAGTAGCTCGTAAATCGGAGAACCCATCCATCACGCGTGACGTATCAGGCGAAGGTGTGCAGCAAGCACTCCTTAAGATTCTTGAAGGTACAGTAGCTTCTGTTCCTCCACAAGGTGGACGCAAGCATCCTCATCAAGAGTTTATTCAAATTGATACGACGAACATCTTGTTCATTTGTGGTGGTGCGTTTGACGGTCTTGAGCAAATCATTAAACGTCGCGTAGGTAAGAAGATTATCGGTTTTAACGCAGACGGTTTGCAAAAAGATTTGAAACCAGGCGAATATTTGACCCTCACATTACCTGAGGATCTTCTTAAATTCGGACTCATTCCGGAGTTTGTCGGACGTTTGCCAGTCATTTCAACGCTGGAGCCGCTTGATGAGAATACGTTAGTTCGTATTTTGAGCGAGCCGAAGAATGCCCTGACGAAGCAGTACCAGAAGCTGCTTGAGATGGATAACGTTAAGTTGGAATTCGATGCGGGTGCGTTAGAAGCGATTGCTCGTGAAGCGATTAAGCGCAGCACGGGTGCGCGTGGTTTGCGTGCGATCATTGAAGGCATTATGCTCGACTTGATGTACGAAGTACCGTCGCGTGAAGATGTATCGACATGTGTCATTACGGAGCAGGTAGTTCGTGAACGAATGATTCCGGAATTGACGGCGGAGAGCAAGAAAGAGGAGAGCGCCTAAGGGCGCTTTTCCGCTGTTATTTCGTATGGGAGAGAATGGACTATGTATTTGAGACATCAGACTAGACCTGTACAAGTAGGAAACATCACGATTGGCGGCAACAACGAAGTCATTATGCAAAGTATGTGTACGACGAAAACTGCTGACGTTGAGGCGACTGTCGCTGAGATTCTTCGTCTTGAAGAAGCGGGTTGTCAAATTGTACGTGTAACGGTCAACAATCAGGAAGCGGCTGAAGCGATTAAAGAAATTAAGAAGCGGATTTCGATTCCGCTCGTCGCTGACATTCACTTTGACTACCGACTCGCGCTTAAAGCGATCGAGAACGGGATCGATAAAGTTCGGATTAACCCGGGGAATATCGGTCGTCGTGAAAAAGTGGAAGCTGTTGTTAATGCTTGTAAAGAACGCGGCATTCCGATTCGGATTGGGGTTAACGCGGGCTCTTTGGAAAATCACTTGCTTGAAAAATACGGCTATCCGACACCAGAAGCGATGGTTGAGAGTGCGTTGGAACATATCAAGATTTTGGAAGAGCTTGATTTCCATGATATCATCGTCTCGTTGAAAGCTTCAGATGTACCGATGGCAATTGCAGCTTACACGAAGGCAGCGGAAGTGATTAAGTATCCGCTACACTTAGGAATTACTGAAGCGGGGACACTATTCTCCGGTACAGTTAAGAGTGCAGCTGGTCTAGGTGCGCTATTGGCTTTAGGAATTGGTTCTACTGTACGGATAAGCTTAAGTGCCGATCCGGTTGAGGAGATCAAAGTAGCGCGCGAATTGTTGAAGTCGTTCGGTTTGATTTCCAATGCGGCAACACTTGTTTCTTGTCCGACATGTGGACGTCTTGATATTGATCTATTTTCAATCGCGAATGAAGTTGAAGAATATATTTCAAAAATTAAGGTGCCGATTAAAGTTTCTGTGCTTGGCTGTGCTGTAAATGGACCAGGTGAAGCAAGGGAAGCGGATATTGGGATTGCTGGAGCACGTGGCGAGGGATTGTTGTTCCGTTACGGAAAAATGATTCGCAAAGTTCCAGAAGCCGAATTGCTTAACGAATTGAAGAAAGAAATCGACCATATCGTCGTTGAATACGAACGCACTGGCGTTATTCCTGGGCGTGAGGAGCACGAAGCTCGTGTGTAATAAGACGAATGTCAGAAAGCCTGTGCCGAACTCAGGATTGGAGTGCGGTCAGGCTTTCTTTTATTTCGTTATAGGGTATGCTATTTCACAGCTTAGTCTTCATAAATGAGGCTACGATAGGTCATCAGCTTTGTCGTCTTGATGCTTGGGTGTCGTATCGCTCGACATGCGGCTAGAACCATTGAACGTTCCGCCTTCTTTAATGATGAGGGATGCACACGTGAAATTGCCATTCAGTACGCCTGTAGTTTCGATCATCAGGTTGCCGCTGATTTCAACATCTCCATGCAATTGGCCTGCTAATACGACGTTAGCTGCTTTCAAATTGGATGTTACACGTCCAGATTCGCCGACTGTGACATCGCGTGTGCAGACGACATCCCCATTGACATGACCTTCAATTCGCAAGTCCGTATCGCAATGAATTTGACCTTCTATACGGGTAGCTTGTCCAATTAATGTGTCAGTACTAATCGTTTTTTTTACTGCAGGTTGCCTTTGAAACATTTTCCGTTCCCCTTCCCCGTTACTTTTGATTTGGCGTGTTAGGTGAGCTCACATAGTTGAGCGGGTCAATCGGTTCGCCATTTTGGCGAATTTCAAAATGCAAATGCGGGCCTGTGCTTCGTCCGGTGCTACCTAATTTACCAATTTGCTGTCCTTTTCTCACTTTGCTGCCGGTTTTTACTTGACTCTCGGATAAATGTAAATACCTTGTTTCAAGGTTACCGCGATGACGGATAAAAATATAATTCCCTTTTTGATTATCACGACTAGAGGCGGTTACCGTGCCTTCAGCCGCTGCAAATATCGGTTCACCGTTGTGACCAGCTACGTCCAACCCGCCATGGTGGGCTTGCGAACGATTAAACGGATCGTCGCGTAAGCCGAACTGAGATGTAACACGATATGCCGTTGTTGGCCAAAAATTAGGTGTGCCATCTAATTGCTGCTGCATCCGCTCTGCTTTGGCAATGAGCGGGGGCATGCTTTTATCCCACTGTTTCCAAGTCGCATCCATATGCTCTAATTGCGCGAACGTTTGTGACCACTGCTGTGCAACCTTGTCTGAATCGATTGTCGTTGACGAAGATTGCGTGTGTGCAGAAGTGCCATTGTGGTTATGCGTATTATCTTGGGTCGGCTGAATAAATTCGCCACCAACACTCGTTAAATGAAGCTGCTTCGCTTGTGCGATGTTTGCATCATGTGAAGAAAGGTTACGAGCTGTTGATTTTGGACTCGCATCAGTTTTCTTTTGCTGTTGAGGTTGTCCCGACGAATAAATAAACGTTTTTAGTTGTTTTTCCAATACGGTAACTTGGGTCATCCGTTCTTTCATTTGCGAAGACAATGCATAGACAGAACCCATTTCTTCGTTCATTTTTGCAATTAATTGGTCTTTTTTCGCTACATCTTGCTGGAGCGTCTCGTGTGCGATTGTAATTTGATGTATGTTAACGCGTTGAATGACCAACGATATGACTAGAGCCGCTATAAGGAATGTGAGTAGCGAGAGGGCGACATGAATCGCGGTTCGGGAAACGGAGCATTGCACAACCGGACGATTCGCACCACGGATAATCATGAACGTCCATTGACGGTCTTGTGACAGTGACCTGTTCATTTGGCAAGTTCCTCTCTTTCAAAATATAAAGTATAAAAATGCTCATATGCTCATGTGATTACACAACACTCCTATTTTACATGAAATGGGCTCGGAAAGATATGGATTGATGCGAATTTTGTCGCAATTTCACGAAAGTAAGTATTTTGGGGAAAATGAAATTTATCACATAGAAAAGTAAAATTTATCACTAATTGCAAAATGATAAAAACTTTTTGCTATTTTGTACACAATAGGTTAAAATCTTTTAAGTATGTTAAGAAACATGACATAACACCGAGCGAATAAATGATGACAACGAAAGAAGGTGCTACACATGTTAGATACATTGCAGCTATTTATAGGCAAGTTCAATGAGTACTGGTATTTAATGCTTATTTTTATCCTTGTCAGTGTGGGAATTTATTTCTCCCTTCGTACAGGATTTGTGCAGGTTAGAGCAGTAGGTGAAATGTTCCGCATCATATTAGGGCGTGACAGGGTACAAAGAGCAGGCTCCAAGAAGAAAAAGGATGGAATCTCATCTTTCGAAGCGTTTGCAATAAGTACAGCTTCTCGTGTTGGTATTGGTAACTTAGCTGGTGTTGCGATCGCTATTACACTAGGTGGCCCTGGCGCTGTCTTCTGGATGTGGGTAATTGCCATCATTGGTGCAGCATCTGCTTTTGTAGAATCAACTTTGGCACAAATATATAAAGTACGTGATGGGAAGGTATTCCGCGGCGGACCGGCGTACTATATGGAAAAAGCGCTTAACGCACGCTGGCTCGGAATTATTTTTGCTGTACTTATTACGTTTACGTATGGCTTTGTATTTAACTCCGTGCAAGCGAACACCGTTAGTGCAGCATTCCAAGATATGTTTACGATTGAGCCAATCGTAATGGGTGTTATTTTGGCTGTGATTACTGTACTTACGATCTTTGGTGGTTCCGAGCGAATTGCTAAAGTATCTGCGATGGTCGTACCAGTTATGGCACTAGCATACATTGGAATTGCCTTGTTCGTCGTAGCTGTGAATTACACAGCGATTCCTGAAATTTTTGCTTCTATTATTAAAAATGCATTCGGTTTTGAAGAAGCTGTTGCCGGTGGTGTTGGTGCAGCGATTATGAACGGTATTAAACGCGGCTTGTTCTCGAATGAAGCTGGTATCGGTAGTGCTCCGAACGCGGCTGCTACGGCAACTGTAACGCACCCTGTAAAGCAAGGCTTGATCCAAGCGTTTGGTGTATTTGTAGACACTCTGCTTGTATGTAGCGCAACAGCGTTTATTATTTTGTTCTCCGGTTTTGGTACAAGCAGCGAACTAGATGGTATTCGTCTGACACAAGCAGCGCTTGCTTCGCAAGTTGGTGACTGGGCGCATTACTTTGTCGCTTTCGCGATTTTCTTGTTTGCATTTACGTCCCTTATCGGCAACTACTACTATGGACAAAGCAACATCGAGTTTATTACACAACGCAAAGGCTGGCTTCTCGCTTATCGCCTTGGTGTAACAGCAATGATTGTGATTGGTTCCGTAGCGAAAGTGTCGCTTGTATGGGATCTGGCAGATATGTTTATGGGCCTGATGGCGTTCATTAACTTGATCGTTATTGCGCTGCTTGGCAAATATGCATTTGCGGCTCTGAAAGATTATCAACGTCAGCGCAAGCTCGGACAAGAGCCTGTGTTCTACGCAGATACGATCCCTGAGTTGAAGAACGTAGAGTGTTGGGATAGAGAGCCCGACCAAATTAAATAACTTTAATCGTACTTTTTGTGCGACCTCTTATAATGAATCCGGCAAAGGGCAATACTACCAACTAGTATGCTTTTGCCGGATTTTTTTGTGCTCATTTTGGGCGTAACGGGAGGATTAAGACATGAATTTTAGTGTTGTATTAATGTTTATTAATGCCTTTTTCGCAATCGTAATTGGCATTTACTTTTGGAACCTGCTACGCAGCCAAAAGACGAACCGCGGTGCAGTTGACCGCGAGTCGCGTAAAGAAATGGAGAAGCTACGCAAGCTGCGCTCTATTTCGCTGACGAAGCCATTGGCAGAAAAAACAAGACCTTCGACGATGAAAGACATCGTCGGCCAGCAAGATGGTCTGCGTGCGCTTAAAGCCGCGCTGTGTAGTGCTAACCCGCAGCACGTCATCATTTACGGGCCACCTGGAGTCGGCAAGACGGCAGCGGCTCGTGTTGTACTAGAAGAGGCGAAAAAGAATCCAACTTCGCCATTCACATTCGAAGCTAAATTTACGGAAATTGATGCAACTACTGCTCGCTTTGATGAGCGAGGCATCGCTGATCCGTTAATCGGCTCGGTGCATGACCCGATATACCAAGGAGCAGGTGCGATGGGAGTAGCGGGTATTCCACAGCCGAAACCAGGTGCGGTCACAAAAGCACATGGAGGCATGCTCTTTATTGATGAAATTGGTGAGCTGCATCCGATTCAGATGAATAAGCTCTTAAAAGTGCTCGAAGATCGTAAAGTGTTTTTGGAGAGCGCTTATTACAATTCCGAAGAACCTAACATTCCGTCGTACATACACGACATTTTTCAAAATGGATTGCCGGCAGATTTTCGTCTTGTAGGCGCAACGACGCGTTCCCCTCAAGACATTCCACCAGCACTCCGGTCACGATGTATGGAAATTTATTTCCGGCCATTGCTGCCGGAGGAAGTCGGATCGATTGCCGAGCATGCTATTCGCAAGATCGGGCTGCCGCACTCTGATGGGGCCGTTAATGTCGTGAAAAAATATGCTACGAACGGACGCGAAGCGGTGAATATGATTCAACTGGCTGCGGGGCTAGCTCTGTCTGAAGGCAAAGCTGGACTTGAAGCGAGCGATGTGGAATGGGTTGCTAACAGCAGTCAAATCCCGCCTCGTCCTGACCGCAAAGTGGCGGCAGAGCCACAAATCGGTCTCGTGAATGGACTCGCTGTATTTGGTCCGAGCATGGGGGCGCTGCTCGAAATTGAAGTGAATGCGATTCGCGTGAAAAATGGTCAAGGCACATGCACGATTACAGGTGTCGTGGACGAAGAAGAAATCGGCGGTGGAAATCGTACACTGCGGCGCAAGAGTATGGCTAAAGGCTCGGTGGAAAATGTATTTACCGTGCTGCGCAGCCTTGGCTACGAGCCGATGAATTACGACGTGCACATTAACTTCCCTGGCGGCTCGCCTGTTGATGGCCCGTCCGCTGGCGTTGCTATGGCGTTGGCTATCGCCTCCGCAATCAATCGCTGGCCGATTGATAATAAGATCGCTGTGACGGGTGAAATTAGCTTGCAAGGGCGAGTGAAGCCTGTTGGTGGTGTGTTAGCTAAAGTAGAAGCAGCTTTTCAAGCGGGTGCAACGCGGGTGCTCATTCCGAAGGATAACTGGCAGTATATATTTGCGGACTTAGGTGAGCTGCAAGTCATTCCTATTGAACATATAGATGAAGCACTTACGCTAACGTTTGGTGAGCACTTGCAGGAAGACCCACTCCATTTTACGAAGCCGCTTGAACGTGCGGCAGGTGCAACCGTTCCTTTACTGCACGCTGAAGGGAGTACAGCACTGAACGGAGAAGGTGCGAGTGGTGTTGGGAATATCGGAAATGTTAGCGGCGTTAGCAGTGTTAGTGGTGTCAGTAGCGAACAGGGGGCTCCCTTTCCACTTTCGATCGCTGAAGCAGGCTCGATGAATACGCTTCAAGACGGCACAAATAGTGACTAGATGACATCACTTTTTTTCGCACATTACCATGTCGGCACTACTATCTGCGAATGCTCGTTGGTGTTTTGCCTGAACATTTGATAAAATGTTGATTACATGTATATCAGGAGAACCTTGGGGGTGCCGAACGATGGGGCTTAAACTAGCCGATGCACGCCGTCTGCCTCTCTTGCCGCTAAGGGGACTTCTCGTCTATCCAAGTATGGTGTTGCATTTGGATGTGGGACGTGATAAGTCGGTCAAAGCGCTAGAGACAGCGATGATGGATGACCAGATGCTGCTCTTGTGCACGCAGTCGGAAATGAGCATAGAAGACCCGACGCAAGAGGACATCTTTACGTTAGGTACGATCGCAAAGGTGCGCCAGATGATGCGCTTGCCGAACAATACGATCCGCGTACTTGTTGAGGGAGTTCAAAGGGCGGAAATTGTAGATTATGTGCCGAATGAAGAGTTCTACGAAGTGAATGTGCGCACGATTGAAGAAATGAACGACGATTCGCCAGAAACGGAAGCGTTGATGCGATCGGTGTTGTCTCAGTTCGAGAATTATGTTCAATTGTCTAAAAAGGTGTCAACCGAAACGCTGACGTCTGTTTCCGATATTGATGAGCCCGGCAGATTGGCGGATGTTATTGCGAGTCATCTTCCGCTTAAGCTGAAGAGCAAACAAGAGCTGTTAGAGACCGCCGATACGAAGGAACGCCTCGATAAGCTCCTGCAAATGCTCAACAATGAAAGTGAAGTATTAGAGCTCGAGCGGGAAATTAATCAGCGTGTTAAAAAGCAAATCGAGAAAACGCAAAAAGAATACTATTTGCGTGAACAAATGAAAGCGATCCAGAAGGAGCTTGGCGATAAGGACGGACGTGCTGGGGAAGTAGATGAACTCCGCACGCAGCTGGAGAAGCTTGAGGCGCCGGAGAAAGTGAAAGAAAAGGCAGCCAAAGAGATTGAGCGGTTGGAGAAAATGCCGACTACGTCAGCCGAAGGTGCCGTAATTCGCAATTACATCGATTGGCTACTTACGTTGCCATGGTCTAATTATACAGAAGATGATTTAAATTTAAGCAAAGCGGAATCGATCTTGGAGGCAGACCACTACGGTTTGGAAAAGCCCAAAGAGCGGGTGTTGGAGTACTTAGCGGTACAGCAGCTCGTTAAACGACTGAAAGGACCTATTTTGTGCTTAGTAGGCCCTCCGGGTGTAGGTAAGACATCGCTAGCACGTTCCATCGCCAAGTCACTTGGCCGTCAATTTGTACGGCTCTCGCTTGGTGGCGTACGTGATGAAGCGGAAATCCGCGGGCATCGCCGCACGTATGTCGGCGCCATGCCCGGCCGAATCGTGCAAGGCCTAAAGACGGCTGGAACGATGAACCCCGTCATCCTGTTAGATGAAATTGATAAGATGGCATCGGACTTCCGGGGCGATCCTTCCTCTGCTTTATTGGAAGTGCTGGACCCTGAACAGAACAACTCGTTCAGTGATCACTTTATTGAATTGCCTGTCGATTTATCGAACGTGATGTTCGTCACGACGGCAAATACGGTGCATACGATTCCTCGTCCGCTCTTGGATCGGATGGAGCTTATCCCGCTTTCAGGCTACACGGAGCTAGAGAAGCTCGAAATTGCGAAACGTCATCTGCTACCTAAGCAGAAGCGGGAGCACGGCCTGAGCGAAGAACAGCTAGCTGTAGGCGAGGATGGCATACAACGCGTTATACGTGAGTATACGCGTGAGGCAGGCGTGCGCCAGCTTGAACAGCGGCTGGCCGCGTTATGCCGTAAAGCAGCGAAGCGTATTGTGTCTGAGAACGTAGAGCAGGTTGTCATTGAGCCTGAACTTATCGAGGAACATCTCGGCATCCCACGCTACAGATACGGGATGGCAGAGCAGGAGCACCAGATCGGGATGGTAACAGGTCTGGCATGGACGGAAGTGGGCGGTGACACGCTTAACATCGAAGTGACAGTTGTCCCTGGTTCAGGTAAATTGCTGCTTACAGGCAAGCTCGGTGACGTCATGAAGGAATCTGCACAGGCTGCGTTCAGCTACGTACGGTCGAAGGCAGAGCAATGGGACCTCAAAGAGGATTTTCATGAAAAAGTGGATATCCATATTCATGTTCCTGAAGGAGCAATTCCGAAAGACGGTCCTTCTGCGGGCATTACGATGGCGACAGCGCTCGTCTCGGCGCTCACGAATCGTTACGTCTCCAAAGATATCGCAATGACAGGAGAGATTACGTTACGTGGTCGTGTACTGCCTATCGGAGGACTGAAAGAGAAGTCACTGGCTGCACTGCGTGCAGGCATTAAGACGGTTATTTTCCCGCAAGACAATGTGCGCGATTTGGAGGACATTCCTGACAGTGTACGTCAGGAGTTGACGTTTATTCCAGCGGCTCATGTGGACGATGTGTTGAAGCATGCATTATTGCCAGAGCCACCGCTTCAACAGCCTGTCATGTAGCGTTAGCGCAGCATAATAGATCGTATAGGAACGAGTGGCGGACGCAGATATAGTCAGGCGTCCGCCATTATATTTTAAGGCAGCAAGAGAGAGGTTGAATGGTTATGAAAATTACACAAGCAGAATTTATTATAAGTGCGGTCGGGCCTGCACAATATCCAGAAGACGGCATGCCAGAGATCGCGCTCGCAGGTCGCTCCAATGTGGGTAAATCATCCCTGATCAATCGCATGATTCAACGTAAGAACTTGGCACGTACAAGTTCTCAGCCGGGCAAAACACAGCAATTGAACTATTACCGTATCAATAATGAGATGTATTTCGTTGACGTGCCTGGCTACGGTTTTGCGCGTGTGTCGAAGACACAGCGTCAAGCTTGGGGCCGCATGATTGAAAACTACTTGAGCGACCGTGAAACATTGCGGCTCGTTATTCAGCTTATCGATTTGCGTCATCCACCTTCCAAAGAAGATTGTATGATGCATGAATGGTTGAGGCACTATGGGGTTCCTATTTGTGTTGTCGCAACAAAGGCCGACAAGTTGTCCAAAAATCAAAGGCCTAAGCATATGAAGCAAATTCGTACCTCATTAGGCTTGACCTCCGATGTGCCATTTATTATGTTCTCTTCGGAGACAGGGGATGGTCGAGAGGAGCTCTGGGACATTATTTTACAGCATTCACAAGCAGACGATGAGATCGATGAGCATGAAATCGAACACGATGCAGCTGTTGTGTCTGATGCCCAAGAGTAAGTACCTTAGTGAAGAAAAACCTTTCATCGAATCATAAAAAACGATGGATTATGCTGCGAAACCGAGAAGTTCTGCTTGAAAATCGAGCTACTTATATAAAAAGTGGGTTTGTTTCGGCCTCATTCCGTTATTTTAACAAATCCTCTGATTTATGGCGGCTGGTGAACAAGAATTGGCGACGCGATTGTAGTATAATAAGGGTAAGAAACTAGGTACTTTAAAGAATTGAGGAGATTTTTGATGGCTCGGCGGTTAGCCACAGAGTATGTGAAAGCCAGTTTGCAGTTGACGGAAACTCAATTGACCCGATTTATGCAGTCACTCGTTCGACAATCCATTTCGTGGCGAGTAAAGGTGCTAGATAATGGGAATCAAGAAGTGTTTCTTGAGGACGGTCAGGGTGATGAGGTTACATTCCTGTTCGAGAAGCAAGGCAATCGGTATGTCTGTGTCACGGCTTGCCGCTTAATTCGTCCGAAACTAACGCAAGTGATGCATAAGCTTGTAGCGACGTTTCGTGGCGAGGCGGTAGTAAATCGAATTTTTGCAGGCTTTACAATTACGTATTATTATCAAGATGGTGCTGTAATGAGAATTGTGGAACAGAATGGTGATGAGCCTCGTACTGTGTTTGAACGTAAAGATACTGTGCGTGACTTGCACGATCTTTACCAAGAAGAATGGATCGAGCTGCAAATTTTCACGGTCCAAGAGCGTATCGACACTTTGCTGGATCAACGAAATGTTGCTGTCACTACGCAATCCATTCAGCGCATCGACACTGAGCTGCGCCAGCTAGCGCACCAGTTATTCGTACTTGAAGCATAGCCTAATGTATCCAGGGTGACATAACATATAAAGAAGAACCCTCGTGCATAAAGCCTAGGGTTCTTCTTTTTTTAAACATGAACCAAAATGTATTTCACTCCATATAGTGGTTAAAGATGAATAGTAGCCTACGGGCGATACAAATTGTTTCCAAAATAAAGGTTGCAATTCTCGTCTCAAGATGTTATTTTTAATCTCGTTGAAAACAATATAGGAACCAGGATTCACTCAGGACATGTAATGTTGCGAGAGATTATTCCCTCGGGAAGTGAATGACGTAGGTCCTAGCGGATGAAATTTAGCTTTATCATTTTATTCCTAGGAAGGGGGAACCGAGAGATGGAATATTCAACTTTCGGAAGACACGTTGCTGTTGACATGTGGGGAGTCGACTTTGAACGATTGAATAGTGCTGAATTCCTTCAGACACAATTAGTAGATGCGGCAGAAGCTTGTGGAGCAACGGTATTATCGGTTCAGGCTAAACAATTTGAACCACAAGGAGCTACAGTGCTCGTGTTGTTGTCGGAAAGTCATCTTTCAATCCACACTTATCCCGAGCGTGGATTCGCAGCGGTAGATTGCTACACTTGTGGAGAGACAGTTGATCCTCAGTTGGCAATTGATTACCTGGTGTCTATATTGAAGCCGGAGAAGACATTTGCGAAGAAGTTGGTTCGTGGTCTTGGAGAAATGCAAGTTATGACTCCGGACATGAAAGTTACGGAGTTTGTATAATAAGTGAATGTAAGTCCGCCAAGCATATGCTTGGCGGTTTTTTTATACAATTGACCCGATCTAGCTGCGCCTAACCGCATGAGTGGTGCTGACAACCCATACAATGTTCGTATATGAAATTTCTTAACAAGAACGCAGTTGAGGAGGGACGAACAGTGGCAAAACAAGTTCAGCGCCGCTCATTGATAGGGTTAGTTGCCGTTTTTATGCTGATCGTATGGCCATCGTATCAAATTTTTTCGCTTGTTAAGGACAGGGACTTGCCTAGTAATGCGTCGCGGATGTTGTTTGAAGTATCCTCTTTTCAAATGGATATGCTTCATGGTGCGATTACAAGAGCGAAGCATGCGAAAAGCGTCAACGAATGGAATGAGATTAAAATGATGGCCTTTGCCTCAGCGTTTGCTCATGAACGTTTGGCCAACGTATTTAGCGAGGACGATTTGAATGACTTGCCTTCGCTCAAGCGGATTGTAGATTACGTTACGGCGGTCCAAATTAACGGTGAACGTCCATTGAAGGAAGAAGAACGTCATGCGATGGAGGCAGTGCAGCAACTCGTCGCCAACATGCAGACCGTGTATGCAGGACTTGTCAATGAAGAGGGCCGTGTTCTATCATCAAAGTGGTCCGAGTTAACGACGCTGGATGAGAAGATAAGTGCGCTGTTACATCGCTAAAAAGTAAGATTTTACGTATAGCGAAGGACAAGGAGCGAAACAATAAGTTTGGAATGATTTTCATGGTTTCTTCAAAAATAACAGGCTTGATTGTGTCGAACTATGTTATAATCATTATTAATTAATAACGGATTATGTACAAAAATTCTCAGAAGCAGGTGAAACCAATATGCACATCGTCGTCGTCGGCATGAACTATCGTACGGCGCCTGTGGAGATTCGGGAGAAATTCGCATTGCCTGAACATCAACGGAATGAGGCGCTTACACAATTAAGGCAAACGAAAAGTGTGCTCGAATGTGTTATGTTGTCGACATGCAACCGAACAGAGCTTTATGTCGTCGTTGATAGATTGCATATGTGCGGTCATTTCATCCGTAGCTTCATGGAACAATGGTTCAACGTTCCAAGGCAAGAGTTTACGCCTCATCTTTATATCTATGAGGACGATCAGGCGGTAGAGCATCTTTTGCGCGTTGCCACAGGTTTGGAATCGATGGTTATCGGCGAAACGCAAATTCTTGGTCAAATTCGGGATTCCTTTTTATTTGCACAGGCTCAGCGTGCTACGGGAACTTGGTTTAATAACGTTTTTAAGCAGGCGATCACTTTAGCAAAGAGAGCGCATTCAGAAACGAACATTAACGATAATGCTGTATCCGTTAGCTATGCGGCCGTAGAGCTGGGTAAACGGATATTTGGTTCGTTCCGTGGTAAGAAAGTGCTTATTTTAGGCGCGGGCAAAATGAGTGAGCTAACCGTTAAGCATTTATATGCAAACGGCGCAGCAGAGGTTATCGTTGCGAATCGGACGCTAGCTCGTGCTGAGCAATTAGCTCAGAACTTTCATGGTCGTGCAGTAACGTTAGAGGATGCAGCATCGGTGCTGACGGAAGCTGACATCGTGATCAGCTCGACGGGGGCACAGGGCTTTGTGCTGACGGAAGCAGATGTCGCGCGTGCGATGAAAAATCGGAAATCGCGCCCACTCTTTTTAATTGATATTGCAGTACCACGTGATCTGGACCCAGCTATCGGTAATGTCACGAATGTGTTCTTATATGACATAGATGACTTAGAAGGCATTGTGCAGAGCAATTTAGCTGCTCGTCAAAAAGAAGCACGCAAAATTGAAGTCATGATTTCTGACGAAATTATCGCTCATCAGCAATGGCTTAAGCTGCTGGGAGTAACACCTTTGATTCGCTCGTTGCAATCAAAGGCGGATCGAATTCACCAAGAAACACTAGAGAGCCTGTTTAACAAGCTACCGGATATGTCGGAGCGTGAGGAGCAGCTTATTCGTCGTCTAACCAAAAGCATGCTCAATCAGATGATGCAAGATCCGATTTTGCAAGTGAAAGAGCTTGCTGCAACGAAGAACGGGGATGACGCACTGCGCATGTTCTCCCAATTATTTGCGCTTGAACAAGAGGATGTGCAGCCTGTGAACACGAGGCATACAGAACGACGCCAGACAGAACGATCGGCTAATGATGCCGGAAACGAGGCGGCTGACCCGGAGCAGGTTAAGCCTGCGATATCATGGGCGGCTGTCACGTAATATGTGACGGACGACAGGAGGCGGCAGGCTCATATGATAACGTCGAGTTTGTCCTATGACGCAATAATTTACACGTACGCCCTGAGCCTTCTGTTTTATTTCTCTGACGTGGTTGGTGCCAATCGGAGAGCGAAGCGGATGGGCGCAGGGCTGCTTGTTTTTGTTTGGATTTTGCAAACGATATTTTTAGTAGCAAGAATGATTCGTCATCAAGACGTGCCTGTATTTAGCAGTTTTGAGTTTATGTTTTTATTTTCGTGGTTGTTAGTGACCATATCACTTGTCATTAGTCGGTTTTATAATATCGAATTTATCGTATTTTTTGTCAATTTAGTCGGTTTTGCGCTACTTATCGTCAACATGTTAAATGACCCGACGACACCTGCTTCCATGAAGGAATGGGAAATGATGCGCAACGTGCTTTCCTTGCATATTGCGTTTGCGGCGTGTGGTTTTGCAGCCTTTACGATCGGGGCTATTTTTTCAGGGATGTACATCTTCTTACATCAAAAGCTTAAGCGTAAGCACTGGTCAGATGCAGTGCGGCGCTTGCCGAGCCTTGACAATATGGAGCGCTTCTCCTTTATGGCTGCTGCCATTGGACTATCGATGTTTTTGCTCTCGTTGGCGGTGGCTGTCGTTGTCGTCTTACTCGGTGACCGTTCAGAGCTCTTGATGGACTTAAAAGTGTGGCTTACCGTCATTGTACTGTCAGCTTACGGGGTTTACTTTTTCCATCGTTCGCGGGGTAAAGTTACAGGATTCAATCTAGCTCTCTGGAACACCGGTTGTTATGGGGCAATGGTGCTGAATTATGTTCTTAATTCGCTCTCAACCTTTCATCGCTGGATGGGAGGCTAATGCATGGAGCCGTTACGGGATAATCCCTTTTTTGATTTGCCGCAATATCCGGTTATGCTGCAACTTACAGGTAGGAGCTGCGTCGTCATAGGTGGCGGCGTGGTCGCTACCCGAAAAATAAATAACTTGCTTGAATACGGCGCCGAAGTGACTGTCGTCAGCCCGACGTTGACGACATCACTTTGGCGTTTAGTACAAGCAGGGACAATTACTCATCTTGAGCGTCATTATACGGCTTCGGATGTTCAAGGAGCTTTGCTCGTATTTGCTGCTACGGATGAAGAAGGAATTAATGAGGGCATTGCTACTGACGCGAATGAAGCAGGGGCGCTTGTGAACGTCGCGCATGCCCCTGAGTGTTCAGATTTTACGAACCCGGGGGTGCTGCGGCACGGTCAGGTTCAAATATCCGTGTCTACAGGTGGGGCGAGCCCGACATTGACTCGGCGTGTGCTGAACAAGCTGTCTCAGCTTGTAGACGACCGACTGAGCGATCTGGCTGGCCATCTCATGGATGCGCGCCATCAAGCGCAGCTGCAATTCGCGGACACGCAGACACGGCATATGCTGCTGCGGCAATTTGCCGACGCATGTTGGACCGCGTGGGAGCGGGATGAACCGCTTCCGGACTGGCAGCAGTGGCAGCAAGCACAGACGTTTGATACGCCTGTCTCGCAAGAAGACAACTTTGAGGTAAAGGGGATATGACATGCGTACGATCGTTGTAGGAACGCGTCAGAGCGCATTAGCGTTGACGCAGACAGGTCAAGTTATCGCACAACTAGAGGCGATATGTGAGCGCGAAGGGCTCCCCTTCCGTTTTGAGGTGCGTAAAATTGTAACGAAAGGCGACCGCATTTTAGATGTGACCCTTTCTAAAGTGGGTGGTAAAGGACTGTTCGTGAAAGAAATTGAACAGTCTTTGTTCGATCAAGAGTCCGATATTGCCGTACATAGTATGAAAGATATGCCGTGGGAACTGCCGGAAGGGCTCGTGGTCGGCGCAATTCCACAGCGGGTAGATCCGCGTGACAGCCTCATTATGCGTACAGGTGAATCGCTTGCTGATTTGCCTCATGGCGCTAAAGTCGGTACGAGTAGTTTGCGTCGCGGTTGCCAATTGCAAGCTTATCGACCGGATTTGCAAATCGAGCCGCTGCGCGGAAATATTGATACACGTCTGAAAAAGCTTGAAACCGAAGGCTTTGACGCGATTGTACTTGCGGCAGCTGGTTTGCAACGTATGGGCTGGGAGGACAAAATTACGTCCTACATTGATGAGAATATTAGTGTTCCTGCGGTTGGACAAGGTGCGCTCGGTATTCAATGCCGTGCTGAGGATGAAGAAGTTCGCGCCTTGCTGGAGCGACTGCACGATGCGAATACGGCTCAAGCGGTGCAGGCGGAGCGCGCTTTTCTTGGGCGTTTGAATGGCGGCTGCCAAATCCCGATCGGAGCTTATGCGACGTTATCTGAAGCGACAGGCATGCTGACTTTAACAGGACTTGTCGGCTCTGCGGACGGCAAGACGATATTGAAAGAAACGATGCAAGGAGAACATCCCGAGAAGCTCGGATTAGCGGTTGCAGAGCGTCTCATCGAGCAAGGTGCAGACCGAATTTTGTCCGAATTGAGGGGTTGATTAGAGATGGGGGAACGCGCTTCTCGTGTGGGCAAAGTGTATTTGGTAGGTGCTGGTCCAGGTGATGCGGGACTGATTACGGTTAAAGGACTACGATGTGTGCAAGAAGCAGACGTACTCGTTTACGACCGTTTAGCAGGTTACCGCTTGATTCAAATGGCCAAGCCAAGCGCCAAAAAAATATATGTCGGAAAACTTCCAGACAGGCATGCCTTGAAACAAGCAGATATTAATCAGTTGTTAGTTGACTTAGCAAATGAAGGTCTTATTGTTACACGTTTGAAGGGCGGAGATCCTTGTGTATTCGGTCGCGGGGCAGAAGAAGCTGCACGCCTTAAGGAACACGATATTCCTTTTGAAATCGTTCCAGGCGTCACATCTGCGATTGCGGTACCTGCGTATGCGGGTATACCTGTTACACATCGTGATTTGTCACCATCTTTTTCGGTTATTACTGGACATGAGACGCCGGATAAAAGTGATGAGCGAGTCGAATGGGACAAGCTGGCACAAGCTACGGGCACGTTGCTCTTTTTGATGGGGGTGGCTAAGCTTAGGCATATTTGCGATCAATTGATTCGCAATGGCCGTTCCGCGGACACACCGGTTGCTGTTATTCGCTGGGGGACACGGGCAGAGCAGAGAACGATTGAAGGTACGTTGGCATCCATTGCGGATGAGGCCGAGCGTCAGCAGATAGGTTCACCTGCTGTTATCGTGGTTGGCGATGTCGTGACGGCGCGATCCTACATGCAATGGGCGGAACATCGTCCGCTGTTTGGCAGACGCATTCTGGTGACGCGTGCGCGTTCTCAGGCTAGCGACTTCGTGCGTCGAATTGAGGAACTAGGCGGCGAGCCGTATGAGTTTCCAGTGATTGAGATGCGCGCTCCTGAAGCACCTCATAAGCTGCAAGCGATTGAACAAGCGTTATCACAGCTTTCGTCCTATGACTGGGTCGTGCTGACAAGCGTGAACGGAGTTCAGTATTGGTTCGAGCATCTTCGTCGCTACGGGGCTGACATTCGTCAATTAGCGCGTACGCGGATCGTTGCTGTGGGGCCGAAGACGGCAGAAGAGCTACACATTCACGGCATCGTACCCGACCTCGTGGCGGAGCAATTCAGTCAAGAGGGTGTATGGAGCAAAATGCAGGAGTATGTCGTTGCAGGACAACGTGCGCTGCTTGCACACGGGGATTTAGCACGCCCTTGGTTGAAAGAACAGCTCGTGCAAAGTGGAGTCGTCGTCGAAGAAATTGATATTTATGAGACGATACTGCCAGAGCAACATGACTCGGACTTATTAGAACTTCTTACACAAAATATGATACACATCGTAACGTTTACTAGTTCATCCACAGTAACCAACTTGATCATAGCTTTGCAGCGAATGGGGATTGATCGCCCTGCCGAATATCTCGCTGGTGCAAGCATTGCTTGCATTGGTGAAGTAACGGCACGCACAGCTCGTGAAGCGGGGTTGCAAGTGGACATCGTCGCTGAACAAGCGACCTTGGAAGGACTGTTAGATGCATTGCAACACCTGCACACTTGAAGCAGTAAGAGAGCAGCCGCACGGATAGGTGGATAGATTGCCTATCCTGTCTGCTTTTACACATATAAGATTGACGGTTAGAAAGCAGCTGTATACTAGCTATCTTAGGAGGTTGTTATCATGGGATTTCCAACGACACGCTTGCGTCGTTTGCGCAGCTCGATTGGGATGCGTAATATGGTGCGCGAAACGGTGCTTACTGTAAACGATTTTATTATGCCGATATTTGTGACTCACGGCACAAACATAAAAGAACCAATTAGCTCTATGCCTGGCGTATACCATTTCTCACTGGATCGTTTGAATGATGAGGTGGATGAAATTGTTCAACTCGGAATTCCTGCGGTGCTTCTATTTGGCGTACCAGCAACAAAGGATGCGATCGGTAGTTCCTCTTTTGATACAAATGGTATCGTTCAAGAGGCAACACGACACATTAAATCGAGACATCCTCATCTGCTCGTTATTGCGGATACGTGCTTATGTCAGTTTACAGACCATGGGCATTGCGGTTTGATTCATGTTCACGAAAAAAATGGACATCAAATCGGTGAAATTGACAACGATGCTTCTTTAGCTTACTTAGTGAAGGCAGCTGTTTCCCAAGCGGAAGCGGGGGCAGACATTATTGCGCCGTCGAACATGATGGACGGTTTCGTCCATGCGATTCGCACAGGGCTTGATGAGGCTGGTTTCACAAACATTCCGATTATGTCATACGCAGTCAAGTACGCATCGTCCTTCTACGGTCCGTTCCGTGAGGCGGTGAGTTCTACACCGCAATTCGGGGATCGTAAGACGTACCAAATGGACCCTGCCAATGTACGTGAAGCATTGCGTGAGGCGGAAGCTGACGTGCTTGAAGGTGCAGATATGCTCATGGTGAAGCCTGCACTGTCTTATATGGACATTATTCGCTTGCTAAAAGACCAATTCGATCTTCCAGTCGTTGCTTATAACGTTAGCGGTGAGTATTCCATGATTAAAGCAGCTGCGCTGCAAGGCTGGATTGATGAGCGCGCGGTTACGCTGGAAATGCTAACGAGCATGAAGCGTGCAGGGGCGGACATTATTATTACGTACAGCGCTAAAGATGCTGCTCGCTGGCTTGCTGAGTAGTAGCGGAGATAAGCGAACGGTGGCGGGTTAAAATGTCCTACAAAAAAGGTCGGCTACCGTAAGGTGCCGACCGATGATACGCACAGCTTGTTCGTTACTGTACGTATGGACTTTGAAACAGCTTGGAGACGTCCAGTACAAACTCTGACGAGCCGAAAGTTAAAATGCGGCGCTGCTCCAATTCGCGCACGACTTGTTCAAGCACAGTCAAATGAACGCCAGCTAATCCGGATAACGCTTCAGCATCAAACGCTGAGCGGATGACGATCTTGTCGCCCTGACGTTCGCCGTGCTGCTTAGCTGTACGAACAATGTTCTTCACGATGCGCGATGGGGCATCCAAAAACGTTAAATCATACACATGGCCGTTCGTCGTCCGGAGACGATTGCACAGTTGAATCATAATTTTTTGAGCAATATCGTAGTGCGCTCGCAATAAGAGATGAAAACTTTCGGATGTAATAGTCCAGAGTACCGTTTCTTCCAAAGTCTCGGCTGTTGCAGAACGCGGCTTGCCATCAATCAGCGCCAATTCGCCAAAGCTGTCGCCGGTTTGGAAGACGTCCAAAATTTTTTGCTGACCTAGCTTGTTCGACGTAAACACTTTTACGGAACCTCGAACAACGATGCAAAATGTTTCACCGGGATCACCTTGTCGGAACAGCACGGTGTGTGCGGGATGTTCTTGTCGCGACGTAATGGATGAAACAATTTCTAATTGTGATTCGGTCAAATCAGCGAACAATGGTACACGTTTGAGTAATTCGATCACCATGATAGTCCCTCTTTTGTCCATGCCAATTTTTATAAAACTATTTTATCATACTTACTATGACTAAACATAGATAGGAGCGTTCGATATGATGGAAAAAAATATTTCCCGCAAAGATGATCGATCCAAAGTAGCTTTTGATGAGGCAAAACAATACATCCCGGGCGGTGTGAATAGCCCAGTACGTGCCTTTAAATCCGTCGGGCTGACGCCGGTCTATATGGAGCGTGGTCAAGGATCACACGTATTTGATATCGATGGTAACGAGTTTATTGACTACGTTGGCTCATGGGGGCCGCTTATTATGGGTCATGCTCATCCTGACGTCGTTCGTGCTATTCAAGAGACAGCTGCTAGAGGTACAAGTTTCGGAGCGCCTACTGAACTAGAAACGGTAATGGCGAAACTCGTGTGCGAACGTGTACCTTCTGTTGACCTTGTTCGTATGGTGAACTCGGGTACAGAGGCGACGATGAGCGCATTGCGACTTGCTCGTGGGATTACGAAACGGAACAAAATTTTGAAATTCGAAGGCTCGTATCACGGGCATGCAGACAGCTTGCTAATTAAAGCTGGCTCTGGTGTGGCAACACTGGGACTGCCAGACAGCCCAGGTGTACCTGATAGTGTAGCTGTCAATACGATTACAGTACCGTATAACGACTTGGCTTCTGTACAGCTAGCGTTTGAAAAGTTCGGTGAAGAGATAGCTTGTATAATTGTTGAACCAATAGCTGGAAACATGGGCGTAGTCCCTCCATTGCCAGGCTTCTTGGAAGGTTTGCGTGACATCACGACAACTCACGGCAGTTTGCTCATTTTTGACGAAGTTATGACGGGCTTCCGTGTCCATTATAATTGTGCACAGGGTCGTTTAGGCATTACGCCGGATCTGACGTGCTTTGGCAAAGTTATTGGCGGAGGATTGCCAGTAGGGGCATACGGCGGCAAGCGTGAATTTATGGAGCAAGTGGCACCGAGCGGCCCGATATATCAAGCGGGCACGTTGAGCGGTAATCCATTGGCGATGATTGCAGGCTTTACGACGTTATCTTTGCTTACACCGGAAGTGTATGAAGATTTAGAACGTAAATCGGCAAGACTAGAAGCCGGATTGTTGAAAAATGCGCAAGAGTTGGGCATTGCAACAACGGTTAACCGCGTAGGATCGATGGTATGTCCGTTCTTTACGGATCAAGTCGTAACGAATTATGATACAGCACGCTTGTCCGACTTGAATCGCTTCAATCAATATTTTAAACATATGTTAGATCACGGTGTGAGTGTGCCGCCTTCACAGTTCGAAGGCATGTTCGTCTCTGCTGTGCATTCGGACGAAGATATTGAAAAGACGATTGAAGCTCATTATCAGGCACTGAAAAAGCTGTAATCTCAAATGAGAGCAGTGTAGTTCAGCTCAGTATGTAAGGGTGAGAATACGTAATAGAAGAAGGAACATCAGGTGAAGTTTATTAACCCGGCGCCTAATGCGGTTCATTTTTATGGCCTGCATCGGTGTGTCCGGGTTTTCGCTTTTTCCGATTTCGGACCACGGGCTTCGGATTTTCGATTAGATGTGGGAACAACGGTGTAAGATTTATACTATAAAAAAGTGAAAAAGGTGTCGGTAAATCGTGAAGAATGATGTTAAAGAGTTACATTTTGCTGAAGGGGAGTCATCATATGAAACAACATTGGAAGCGTAGAGGCGAATGGCTGGAGCTTATGCCAGGCAAAGCAGTGCTAGCAAGCGATGAGACGCTGCACAACTGGTTGCTGCAACAGATGCGCATGCCTAATCATATGCTGCGGACGATGCTAGCTCAAGACGGCATTCGCAAAGCAGGGGATCGGCTACGGCTGCACGTGTTTAAGCCAGAAGCTTGTGACGTCGAAGCGGGCGATCAGCCTGCGCACGTGTTATACGAAGATGAAGCTTGCTTGGTCGTGTATAAGCCAGCGGGGATGCCTGTACATGCGTCAACTCCAGCGCAGGAAGCGGCACGTCAAACACTTGCGCATGCGGTTGCTTGCCATTATGCATGGACAGGTCAGGAAGCGCGCATTCGGCATATTCATCGGCTGGATGTGGAGACGACAGGCCCTGTACTGTATGCGAAGCAGGCGTTTACACATGCTGTACTCGATGACATGATGCGAGAGAAAGATATACATCGGCAATATGCCGCAATCGTACAAGGAACTTTAGTTCCACCTACAGGCTCAGTGGATGAGCCGATCGGGAAGGACAAATATGTTCGTGGACGGAGACGAGTATCACCGACAGGTGACAAGGCGATCACTCATTATGAAACGCTACAGCAAGGCCGAGCTTTGTCACTGGTGCGTCTAGTCCTTGAGACAGGTAGAACGCATCAGATTCGAGTCCATTTGAGCCATAAAGGCTGCCCACTCGTAGGAGATACGTTATACGGAGGAGATGGGAAGCTGTTGGCGCGTCAAGCGCTGCATGGCGAGCAGCTCCAATTTACTCATCCCATTTCACATGAACGAATTACGGTAACCGCACCGTGGCCTGAAGATCTAGAGCGGCTTCGGCAAAAAATATAGTCATGCTATCCCCCTTTCGCCCATATAGATGAAGTAGTGAACGGAGTCTGACCTGGGACAACGAACGACGTCTATTAACAGTTTGCTGCAGTACAGCTAAATCGGATGACGACGTAAGTTGGCAGGACAACTGCGGAAGGAGGAGCTGTCAGTGCATGATCAATCTAATGGCTTACGATTTGACATTTATGAACGCGTGCATTTGTCTGATGACGTAATCGGTATTGATCAATTGGAAGAGGTTGAGCTGACACCGCATATTCAAGTCATTCCTGCTGGTGATCAAGTCACTGTACGCGGCAGTTTGCTGTTAGCGGGCGTCTATGTTGGTGCTACGGAGGAAAGACGGAGCGAGTCGTTAGAACATTGGATTCCTGTGGAAATTACGCTGCCGTTAAATCGTGTTCGGAGCTTGGAGGATATTAGTGTCGATATCGAGCATTTTGACATCGACTTACTATCCACACGCTCGTTAAATGTAACGGGGGTATTGTCGCTTAGAGGTATTTATATGGAAGTTGCAGAACCGACAGCTTGGGAGCCAGAGCAATTTACAGTTGTGCATCAAGCGGAAGCTAGCGCCCCTGGGATCGATCCGGAGTGGATAAGAGACTACGGGCAACAGTCTGTAGACATGAGTTACCCGATCGGTGAGTCGTATAGCTCCGGTCATAGTGTGGAATATACTCCTGAGCATATTCCACCTTCATCCCATTTGTTTGCGACTGAGCTTCCACCTGTTGTGGAGCCAGACAAACAAGTGCCTGCTTGGAATTGGTCAGATAGTCCTTGGTTAAAAGCGACGGTGGCGTCTATGCATGCAGAGCCAGCAGCTCAAGCTGGGCATGTGCATAATGAACAAGAGACGCTACAGTCAGCGGAACATGCAGTGGAGCAATCAGAGCTTTATCCGTCCACTGATCCTCCTGAATCGTGTAACACAGTAGAGCATGGCAGGGGATGGCAGCATGAACATGTGCAGCCTGCGGACGATACACTGTGTGAAAAAGCGCCAGACACATGTGAAACAGCACCAGACAATCGAGTGGAGCAGCACGATAGCCGAAACCAACCACAACAAACGGTAACATCGTGGGAAGCATGGGGACGAGCAACAGCTTCTTCCGATAATAATGCCAGTTCAACTTCTGATGCGCATATTTCTACTTCTAGTCGTACCGCCACTGGAGATATAACCGCAGAAGTAATTGCGGAGTTAAATCGGGGAACAGCTCGTACTTCCAATGGGCATGCGCATACAAACTCCAGTACTGCCAACAATGAAGCAGCGGCTCGGTACGACGAGACTAGTCAAGGATATGATGATGGGGCTACTCCGTCGCAGTTGAGTGATGAGCAGCGACGGAGTGAGCACGCTGATGATTACGCCGAGCGTTTGAGCGAATACGAGCAAGGCTCAGCCGTGGAGGAGCAAACTTCGGCTTACGCTGTAAGCAAGCCTGAAATGAAAGTGGCCATCGGCAGCGTGAAGTCATCAGCGACTTCTACAGAAGAGCAGTTAGCTTACAGCTCGCTGTTGCATACTAGCCGTCAAACGAAGGAACGCGAACATTTGGCGGATATTACTGCGCAAGAGTATGCGGCGTCTCAAGATGCAGCTCGGAGAAATAGTAGTGACCGTGTACACTGGCAGTCCTTATTTTTAAATCGTGTATCCGACGAATCGGCCTTTAAAAAAGTACGTATGTGCATCGTTCAACGTGAGGACACGCTGGATACCATTGCTGACCGATATCAAATTAATTCGCGCGAAATTGCGTTATATAACCGCTTATCGGAGGCGAGTGTGATCGAAGGGCAAGTGCTGTATATCCCATCATAAGTAACGTTGTGCGCTTTCTCCATACTTATATACAAAACCCGTCCAGCATAGAGCTTGGACGGGTTTTTGTTTGGTCACGCTTGTTAATACACATTGAGTAAAAATCCTAAGTACACTAAAAATAAAGCAAACAACAATAACACATCAAAACCAGTCGGGAAAATTAACGTACGCATAAATTGTAAGCAGATTAATGGAAAGATAACGCCTTTGACGGAAAACCGTATCCGACACCACCAACGTTCCAAGTGGACCACCCCCTTATAGACATGTTATGAAAAGATAAAATAAGGATATGACTATACTATTCGGATTTCATATATCCTCTGCGATTCGTCTATTGACTCGTTTCGCAAGCAACGGTACAATAAATCGTAAATGTTTGAGCAACCATTTAATAAAGACCGCGAACGGGAGGAGTACGCGAAGACCCCTTACAGAGAGCAGCGCGATTTGGTGCAACGCCTGCAGGAGATGTCAACGCTGAAAGTCGCCCCGGAGTCGCCCGTTTGAACGATGGATAGCTTAGTTGTCACCTATGTGCGTCTATAGCTGTCTGCTGAAGCGGCCACAAGGCCGATTCGCCTTGCCGAGTGATGTGACCATCTTGTACATCCACTGGCGAGCATAAGCGCTAGAACGGGACGGTAGCAGCCGTTATGATGCAAATGAAGTGCCGTCATCTTGAAGCACAGCCTTATGTGAGGCATACGTCTATGTTATGCAGGCGTTCTCACCAAGATAACGGAATAAAGGTGGTACCACGGAAGCTAAACCTTTCGTCCTTTGTGACGGAAAGGTTTTTTTGTTTTGTAAACCGTAACGCCATAAACAATGCCAATAAATATAAAACTGGAGGGATTGTCAATGTCAGACTCACAAGAACAACAACAATTGTCCATGCCGACGACGTACGATCCGAAGGCAGCAGAACAAAAATGGTACGACTTCTGGGCAAAGGGCGGCTACTTTAAAGCAGGCAACAAGCCTGATGCAGAGCCGTACACGATCGTTATTCCACCACCGAACGTTACGGGTATGCTTCATATCGGTCACGCGTTGGACTTTACGCTGCAAGATATTCTGATCCGTACAAAGCGCATGCAAGGCTATGATGCGTTATGGTTGCCAGGTTCAGACCATGCAGGTATTGCGACGCAGACAAAGGTAGAGCAGAAGCTGCGCGAAGAAGAAGGATTGTCTCGTTATGACCTAGGTCGCGAGAAGTTTTTGGAGCAAGTGTGGGATTGGAAAGAGTTGTACGCGGACACGATTCGTGAGCAATGGGCGAAAATGGGTCTCTCCCTCGACTATTCCCGCGAGCGCTTTACGCTCGATGAAGGCTTATCCAAAGCCGTGCGTGAAGTGTTCGTCAAGTTGTACGAGAAAGGTCTTATTTACCGTGGTAAATACATTATTAACTGGGACCCGTCTGCTCGTACAGCGTTGTCTGATATCGAGGTAGAGTACAAAGAAGTACAAGGACACTTGTACCATTTGCAATACCAATTGAAAGACGGAAGCGGCTCGATTACGGTCGCGACTACACGTCCTGAAACGATGCTTGGTGATACGGCTGTTGCTGTTCATCCTGAAGATGAGCGCTACCAGCATATGATCGGCAAAATGCTCGTACTGCCAATCGTAGGCCGTGAAATTCCGGTCATTGCTGACGAATACGTAGAAAAAGAATTCGGTAGTGGTGCGGTTAAGATTACACCTGCCCACGACCCGAACGACTTTGAAATGGGCTTGCGCCACAACTTGCCGCAAATTACGGTTATGGACGAGAGTGGCACGATGAATGCAGAAGCGGGTCAATACAACGGTCTTGACCGTGCGGATTGCCGCAAGCAAATCGTCAAAGATTTGCAGGAGCAGGGCGTGCTTATTAAAATTGAAGACCACGTGCATCAAGTTGGCCACAGTGAGCGCAGCGGCGCAGTCGTTGAGCCTTACTTGTCCACACAGTGGTTCGTTAAAATGAAGCCGCTCGCGGAGCGTGCGATCGAAGCGCAAAAATCGGGCACAGGGGTTAACTTTGTACCTGATCGCTTCGAGAAAATTTATTTGCACTGGATCGAAAATGTACGCGACTGGTGTATTTCCCGTCAACTTTGGTGGGGACACCGCATTCCGGCTTGGCATTGCCAAGATTGCGGACATGTGAACGTATCGACGGAAGATATTAAAGCTTGCTCTTGCGGCAGCAACAACTTGACGCAGGACAATGACGTGCTTGATACGTGGTTCAGCTCGGGCCTATGGCCGTTCTCGACGCTCGGTTGGCCGGAACAGACGGATGATTTGAAACGTTTCTATCCGACAAGCGTACTCGTTACTGGATATGACATCATCTACTTCTGGGTAGCTCGTATGATCTTCACAGCACTTGAATTTACGGACGAAATTCCGTTTAAAGACGTGCTGATTCACGGCCTAGTACGCGACTCTGAAGGCCGCAAAATGTCCAAGTCGCTTGGCAACGGTGTTGATCCGCTTGAAGTTATTGAGAAATATGGCGCGGACGCGATGCGCTTTATGATTTCTACAAGCAGCACGCCAGGTCAAGACTTGCGTTTCCGTTGGGAACGTGTGGAGCAGGCGCGCAACTTTGCGAACAAAATTTGGAACGCATCTCGCTTTGCATTGATGAATTTGCAAGGTTTCAAATACGAAGATATCGACATTACAGGTGAGCTTAGCACAGCGGATCGTTGGATTTTGCACCGCTTAAACGAAACTTCCCGTGACATTACTCGTCTAATTGATTCGTACGAATTTGGCGAGACAGGTCGCGTCTTGTATAACTTTATTTGGGACGATCTGTGTGACTGGTACATTGAGTTTGCGAAATTAAGCTTGTACGGTACAAATGAAACAGCGAAGAAAAAGACACAATCCGTATTGGCTTACGTCTTGGATCGTACAATGCGCTTGATTCATCCATTTATGCCGTTCATCTCCGAAGAGATTTGGCAGCATCTTCCGCACAGTGGCGAGACGATTACGTTGGCTGAATATCCGAAGTACGATGCACAGCTTGAAGCACCAGAGGCTGTTCGCGAAATGTCCTTGTTGATGGATATGATCCGTGCTGTACGTAATATCCGTGCAGAAGTTAACGTGCCAATGAGCAAAAAGGTTGAATTGCTTGTGAAGCCTACAGATGCAAGTGCGCTTGCGATTATTCAGAGCAACATGGAATGCGTGGAACGCTTCTGTGGTACGTCTAAGCTGGAAGTAAGCATGGATATTGCAGCTCCGAATAAAGCGATGACAGCTATCATTACGGGGGCAGAGCTTTACTTGCCGTTGGCAGGTCTAATCGATATCGAGCAAGAGATCGCACGTCTTGAAAAAGAGTCCGAGCACTTGAACAAAGAGGTTGAGCGTGTCGAGAAAAAGCTGTCCAACCAAGGCTTTATGGCTAAAGCGCCAGCAAGCGTTGTTGAGGAAGAGCGTGCTAAAATGAACGACTACAGCGAAAAACGTGAAAAAGTAATCGCGCGTATTCGTGAATTGAAAGAAACGTAAACTAGACTTTTTTGAAATAGCATCAAACAGCCGAATGGACGATATTCATTTCATTTTTGTTTGAAATGAATACGTCCGCTCGGCTGCTTCAATGATGACATGACACAAAGGATGGGGACAATGTCGGAAGCAACCATGACGGAAATTGCATCGTTTGAACGCGTTGAACAGGCTATTGATTGGATAAATTCTTTAATTCCGTTCGGAATTCGCCCTGGATTAGAGCGGATACAATTGATGATGGACAAGCTCGGTAATCCACAGCGAAGTCTGAAATTTATCCATGTTGCTGGGACGAATGGAAAAGGATCTACGTGTGCGATGCTAACAAGCGCATTACTTGCATGTGGATACGATGTGGGTACATTCACATCACCTTACATTGAGAAATTCACGAACCGATTTAAATACAACAATGAAGATATTCCTGATTCAACGCTGCTTCGTCTGACAAACGAAATCAAGCCAATCGTTGAGCAGATTGCTGCAACTCCACTCGGTTCACCGACGATGTTCGAAGTTGCTACAGCAATTGCGATTATGTATTACGCAACCGTTGCTTACCCAGACGTTGTCGTCTTTGAGACAGGCTTAGGTGGAAGATTGGACGTTACGAATATCGTAACGCCGATTGTGTCTATCATTACGAATATTGGTCATGACCACACAGATATTCTCGGAGATACGATTGAGCAGATTGCAGCTGAGAAGGCAGGCATTATTAAGCCAGGTGTACCGATCGTGAGCGCGGTGGAACAACCGGAAGCGATTGAAGTGATTCGACGCAAAGCTGCGGAATGCTCTTCATCGCTATATCTCATGAACGAGCAATACAAAGTGGTTCCACATCATATTGTAGAAAATGAACAAACGTTCACGTTTACAGGTCCGTTCCGTACAATGGAACAAGTTGCGATAACGATGAACGGTGCGCATCAGCTTAAAAATGCGGCAGTCGTATTAATGGCGCTGGAAGTACTGCGTCAATACATGGCATTCGTTATCGATGACGATACCCTTTTAGCAGGCATGCACCAAGCTGCATGGCCTGGAAGGCTAGAAATGGTCAGTCATACGCCGCGTATTTTACTTGATGGCGCGCACAATCCTGAGGGAGCTTTGACGCTTGCACAAGCGCTGCGTGACACGTATCGCTACAAAGGTTTGCATATCATGATCGGAATGCTGTCAACAAAGCATCACGAAGACGTTTTACGTCATATACTACCATTAGCAGATACACTCATTTTTACTGAACCGGATTTCCGAAAAAAAATGAGTGCAATGGACTTGAGTCTTATTGCGGAGCGTATGCTTGCCACAGCCGAGCGCCGACCTCACATTATGGTGGAGTCCGACTGGCGCGAGGCTTTGAAGCGGCTTAAGGAGATAACCCAACCTGAAGATTTAGCGGTTGTCACCGGCACCTTATATCTGATTGCAGACGTTCGCTCACACGTATTGCATCGGACCGATTCTGAAAAAGGTTGGTGAATTTGAGTTGAAGACGACGGAACATATACATTTTATCGGCATCGGGGGCTATGGTATGAGCGCCATTGCCCGAGTCATGCTGGAAATGGGATACACCGTCACGGGGTCCGATGTGGCTCAGCAAGATTTGACGGAAAAATTAAAGGCAAAGGGTGCGACTATTTATATTGGTCACGACCCAGCTCACGTGCAAGGAGCAGACATCGTCGTGTACTCGACAGCATGTCCAGAGCTTAATGTGGAGCGTGTAGCAGCGAAGGAAAGTAATATTCCTGTTCTGCACCGTTCCGAGATGCTCGCTCGCCTGTTGAACGCGAAAAAGGGAGTAGCGGTAGCAGGTGCACACGGCAAAACGACGACATCATCGATGATTGCGTTTGTCTTAGATCGTTGTGGAGTCGACCCTACATATATTATTGGGGGCGAAGTAACGAATCTGGGGACGAATGCGAGAGCGGGAAAAAGCGATTATGTCGTAGCAGAGGCAGATGAGAGTGACGGTACGTTTTTGGCGTACTATCCGCATGTTGCAGTCGTAACGAACATCGAAGCAGACCACTTGGAGAACTACGGTGGGGACTTTGAACAATTGAAATCGGCTTATGTGCAATTTTTGCAGCAGCTTCAACCTGAAGGGTGTGCTGTGCTTTGTGTCGATGATCCGATTGTTCGTGTCATGGCAGAGTCGCTTGGAGAGCGTGCGCTTACGTACGGTATCGAGCAGCCTGCAGACTATACGGCAGTTAACATTCAAGCGACGGATCGCAAAATGTCATTTACGATGTTGCATAAAGGTCAAACGTTAGGCGATGTTGTGCTTTCTATTCCAGGACAGCATAACGTGCAAAATGCAATGGCGACGATGATCGTAAGTATGCAGGCAGGCGTGCCGTTTGCCGACGCAGCAGCAGCGATTCATGATTTTATTGGGGCCAAACGACGTTTTCAAGTCATTGGTGATAAGCAGGATATCCTTATTGTGGACGATTATGCTCACCATCCGACGGAAATCGAAGCGACGCTTAGCGCTGCACGTGCAACTGGAAAGCGTATTGTAGCTGTATTTCAGCCGCAACGCTATTCCCGTACTTATTTCCTATTTGACCAATTTAGTCGTGCCTTTGGTGAAGCAGATGAGGTGTTCATTACCGATATTTACGCACCAGTTGGTGAACAGCAAATTGAAGGTGTAAACTCCTCTAAGTTAGTGGACCGTATCGTTACAAACAGTAACGTGAACACGCGATACGTACCGACGAAGGAAGAAGTGCTTCAGCACTTGCAAGCAACCGTGCAACCAGGGGATCTCGTCATTACGATGGGTGCGGGCGACATTTGGAAAGTGGCTTATGCATTATCGGCCCATTTGGATGCATAAATCATAAATAGATACAGTGCCACAGGTGCTGTTATAACTGACATGACCTCTGTATGCGGGTATTAGCGAGTAAATCGTACCTACATATGGAGGTCTTTTATCTTATAAGAGGAGAAAGTCGATGTGGAACTATTTCCGTGCTATTATCGATCGGTGGAAAGATTACCCGATTCAAGCTGGTGTGCTGCTGCATAATAGATACGAAATTAAGCAATTAGTCGGGATGGGGAGCTACGGTTTAGCATACGAAGCCTCGGATCGATGGACAGGCCAGCAGGTGCTTATTAAGCAGCACCGTCCAAGCAAAGGGGATATAGGCAGGAATCTGTTGAAGCGAGAAGCCGAGTTGCTGAGTGAGCTGCGACATGATGCTATTCCACAATTGCTGGATCAATTTCAGGTGGATCGCCGTACTTTTATCGCGATGACATATATAACAGGCTTAAATTTAGAGCAGGTTCTATTTGAGCAACAGCGCGCGTTCACGGAACTGGAAGCTTTATCTTTTATCCAGCAATTGTCCGACATCGTCGTTGATATTCATCGTCAAGGTGTTATACATCTAGATATTCGTATTCCCAACGTGCTGTTGAACGATGCGGGTATTCATTTGATTGACTTTGGCTTAGCTCGTCGCTTGCATCCAACGTCAAGTGAAGAGTTAACGAGTCATGAGGATTTATCTCAATTCGATGGGGAAATGGGAGCAAGCCGTTATGAAATAAAACGTCGGATGCGTCTGCCGATGATACAAAGTGATTGGTATGCGATGGGGCATTTTTTGTTATTTTTACTTTATTCGGGGTATACCGAGGCAGAACAAGACGCGGAGCGGGGCTGGAAAGAAGAATTACAGCTTCACACCGAGACGGAGCGTTTGCTCGACATGATGCTTCAACATGAAGATTTGCAACTCCATTTTTGCACAAAAGATAACTATCGGGTTCAGCTTCAACGCGCCATTGAGGTACTAACGTAGCCAAGTACACCCCTTACACTTAGGCATATAAAAGCGCCGTCATGTTCCTCTGCGAACATGAACGGCGCTATAAGTGCTGCGTTAACTTGAGGAGTAACTGCTGCGACTTTTTCGTTTATAATGCTTATGTCCATATTGTGATGGACGACGAGAAGAATAATGACGATGATCGCTGCTGCTGTATTTACGTTTGTGTGACTTGTTTCCACTCAATGAATGCAAGAGTTTCTGGGCAAGTTTCTTAAGCACATCTATTCCTCCTATTAATGTCAGCAAGCATAGGACTTGCTGATCGAATGTATTTAATATATACGAAGGTTTGTACAGGATGTTTCTTAAAAGTTTTTTATGTTACCTAGCTTTCATTGTTCTTCTTACTGTCTTCATTGTCTTCATTTTCTCTTTACTCGTATTGCAGTTGGGCAAGCTGGTTCTACGAGACGTGAATCTATCATATGGTGGTGGTAACGACAAGCACAAGGTGAGGTGCATGGACGATGAGCGAGTCGAACGGAAAAATGACGTTTCGATTTCATACTTCTACTGATAATGAACCGACTGGAGCAGGAGAGCAAAGGAAGGATGAGAGGGCAGAGTGGGATTCGAATGATTACCGCTCCCATAAGGTAGAGCAGATACATGTAGGTACATTGCACGCCTCCATTATAGATCCTGCTGGAGAAACATTAAGTAGTCAGGGCGAGCCTCTATGGGAAGGTGTTCGTAAACGGACACGCAAATACTCTACGTGGGGTGTCATTGGTTCTATAGCAGGTGCAATTGGTATGGGAGCTGTGTTTAGCTTTCTTGCATTAGCGCTATTTCGTGGGGAAATAGAAATGCCTGAGCCTGAAGATGGTATTCCGATGTCCGGCAGCTTATCGAGTACAGCTAACCGGGATGTTGGTGGAGGTGGCGATCTTTCAGGCGGTGGTAAAGTTGTTGAAAAAGAAAAGGATGTGCGCAGCCAGCCAGACGGTGCTAAGCAGGCAGCTACGGGCGATGGGCGTTCATCTGACAGTGTCACAGGCAACACGCCAAACCGTGCAGCAGGCAGCGTGGCAAACGGTGTGACAAGTAGCACAGCAGGTATGGCCACTAGTGGTTCAACTGCGGGGGGATTATTCCTGAGTGAGGTAGCCATACCGGACAAGTCGTATTTTTTGTTGCAATACGGCGTGTTTAAACAGCTCGAAGGAGCTAGTAAAGCGACGGAGCAGCTTCACGAACTAGGATTGGCGGCGGTAAATGACACAGCAGATAGCCAGCACCGTGTCTACGCAGGAATCGCTCAAGCGAAGGACGAGGCGATGGCGCTTAGTGAGGCTCTTCAAGCTAAGCAAGTCCAGCTATTCATCCGGCAGTTTCAGCGTAGTGGAGTGAAGCAGTTAGCTTTTCGAGGAGAGGCACGTACGATCGAACAATTGATACAGCAAAGCGATAAAGTTAACGATTGGTTGATGCTATATTCACTTGCTGCGTTGGAGGCGGGTGCTATTAAGCCTTTCGATCAGGCCGCTACAGAGAAGTTGCGTAACGAGCATTTGTTATGGACACAGACGATGCCGAAAGTGCAGGAAGGTTTGCCTGAGCAAGCAAAAGAAATATATAAGCGCGTTATTCAAGCGATGAACACAGCGATTGTTTCTGTGAATGAGTACAATAAAAAACCTTCGGCTGCGCATTTGTGGAGCATCCAGCAATCGGTCATTGTGTATTTACTTGCGGAAAGAGACTGGTTGGAATCGATGAAAGCCTGATATAATATAATATTAGTGCTAGTTCACCCCGGTGTTCGTTATGCCGGGGTCTGTTTCTATTTATGATTATGTTTTATGTTTCTGTTCCAGTCGACTTAGTCTGGTCTGGTTGTCATAGGATGTTGAAAATGAATACGAATCCATGATTTTATACGTTTGTCATCATGCATAGAACGGCGTATAATAAAGAAAGGTGTCAAAAAATGGTGAACTGGCAACAAAACAGCAGCAATCTTCCGCTAATCGTATTAGCGTCCTCATCTCCTCGCAGACAAGAGCTAATTCGCTCGCTGCAGCTTCCTTACGAAATTCAGCCAAGTGATGCAGACGAGACGGTTCCCGCAGACTGGTCACCGGTACGTACGGTTGAACAGCTCTCGTTGCGCAAAGCAGAAGCCGTTGCTCATCTGCGACGCCAATCCGGCCAAGCTGGTATTGTATTAGGCTCGGATACGGTAGTTGTGCTCGATGATCACATTTTAGGAAAGCCGCAAGATGAAGCGGATGCTTGTCGAATGTTATCCGCTCTGCAAGGACGTACCCATGAGGTATATACAGGGGTCGCCTTGATAGACGTAATGACTAATCGCGTGGAGCTTGCTCATCAGAAGACGCGTGTTCATATGAGGCCACTTACACCTGACCAAGTGAAGCGTTATGTTGCTACAGGAGAGCCGATGGATAAGGCCGGCTCGTATGGTATTCAAGGTGTAGGTGCAACCATAGTGGAAAGTATCGAGGGTTGTTATTTTAATGTCGTCGGCTTACCGTTGTCGCTGTTAGCCCAAATGCTGCGTTCTTTTGACGTTGAGACACCTTAAAATGTCGTACTTTCATGAGAGGGGAATGTGGAATGGCGCAAAGTCTAATGCTTCGCGACCTTCCCCAAGAAGAACGTCCTAGAGAACGCATGATGCAGCATGGGGCAGAGGCTTTAAGTCACGCTGAATTACTCGCGATTTTGTTGCGTACGGGCACGAAACAAGAATCTGCGCTGGACTTGGCGCAGCGCGTCGTGCAAAGAGCGGGAGCATTACGAGATTTGGCAGATATGACGTTGACAGAACTAACACAGATTAAAGGCATCGGTTTAGCCAAGGCTATCCAACTAAAAGCGGGTATTGAGCTGGGGAGACGGTTAGCGCGTTCACAGCACAATGAAGCAATTGTCATTAAAAGGCCAGCAGATGCGGCGCAACTTGTTATGGAGTCGATGCGTCTTTATAAGAAGGAGCATTTTGTCTGCTTATTTCTAAACACGAAAAATCGCGTTATCGCGCAAGAGACGATAACGATCGGCATTTTGGACGCTTCGCTGGTCCATCCACGGGAAGTGTTTCGTGCTGCAATTAAGCAAGGTTCTGCTTCAATTGTATGTGTGCACAACCATCCGAGTGGGGATCCGACACCAAGTTCGGAAGATGTCGCGCTAACACGGCGGCTAGTCGAAGCGGGTGAACTCGTAGGAATTGAAGTGCTTGACCATCTGGTCATTGGCGATAACCAATATGTGAGTTTGAAGGAACGAGGGCTCATGTAATATAATGAGTTAGATTGTAGGTTATATAAAGGAGATTGACATCATGTTAGGTGGCTTTACTAAGGATTTGGGAATTGATTTGGGTACTGCTAATACACTAGTTTATGTACGCGGCAAAGGCATCGTTGTACGCGAGCCTTCTGTTGTTGCGATTCGTACAGATACGAAGACGATTGAGGCTGTAGGTGAATCTGCTAAGAAAATGATTGGACGTACTCCAGGTAACATTCGTGCCATTCGTCCAATGAAAGATGGCGTCATCGCTGATTTTGATACAACGGCAACGATGATTAAGTACTTTATTCGTCAAGCGCAGAAACAGCGTTCGCTCTTTCCGCGTCATCCGAATGTAATGGTTTGTGTACCTTCAGGTATTACAGCTGTTGAGCAGCGCGCAGTAGAAGATGCGACGAAGCAAGCTGGAGCACGTGAAGCTTACACGATTGAAGAACCTTTTGCAGCAGCTATTGGTGCCGATTTGCCAGTATGGGAACCGACTGGAAGCATGGTCGTTGATATCGGTGGCGGTACGACGGAAGTAGCTGTTATTTCCCTTGGCGGAATCGTAACAAGTCGTTCGGTGCGTGTAGCTGGCGACGAAATGGACGAGGCCATTATTCAGTATATTAAACGTCAATATAACTTGATGATTGGTGAGCGTACAGCTGAACAGTTGAAGATGGAAATTGGTTCGGCGATGCAGCTTGACGAGCAGGAAACGGTAGAAATTCGTGGCCGTGATTTGTTGACTGGCTTGCCGAAGACGTTGAGCATTTCTTCTGGTGAAATTTCAGATGCACTCATGGATACAGTTAATTCGATCGTGGAAGCAGTGAAAGTAACGTTGGAGAAATGTCCACCTGAACTGGCTGCTGACATTATGGACCGTGGTATCGTGCTAACAGGTGGCGGAGCATTGCTGCGCAACTTGGACAAGCTGCTTGCTCGTGAGACAGGTATGCCTGTTATTGTAGCTGAGAACCCACTTGATTGCGTTGCAATCGGTACAGGCCGCGCACTTGATAACATTCATTTGTTCAAGAATCGCAGCAGCTCGGCGTTCCGTTCTAAACGTTAAGCCAGCATTTACATGCTAAAAGCATTCGCGTCGGTTCGTTCCGCTGGCGCGAATGCCTTAAACGGGAACGAAACCGCTGTGCGATGAGAAGGTGTTGACACTGTTTAAGCTGTTGGGGAACAAGCGCTTATTTATTTTATTAGTAGGAATTATTTTATTCATAGTTCTAATGGCATTTACGAATGAAAAGCGGTCTAACGTTTCATGGGCGGAGAAGTTTGTTCATGATACGGTGACTTTTGTACAGCAATTGTTCTACAAGCCGGCGGCGTTTGTATCGGGCTTTGTTGAAGATGTATCTAACTTAAACGAAGTGTATGCCGAAAATGAGCGTCTAAAGACCGCGTTTGCACAATTTACGCGGGAAAAGGCGTACTACAACGGGATTGCAGCTGAGAACAAGCGTTTAAAGGAAAGTCTTAAATTTACGGAAGAGCAGAAGAAGAAGAACTTGCCTTATGAATATCGGATTGCCGAAGTAACTTCAATCAACGTGGCTGATCCGTTTAATCAGACATTAAACATCAACCTAGGAAACAAAAATGGTGTCCGTGAAGGAATGCCTGTCATTTCCGTTGATGGAGTTGTGGGTACGATTAGTCGAGTTTATGAGTTTTCTTCCACTGTTCAATTATTAACAAATATAAATCCCAAATCTCGCGGTATTTCAGCGACTGTTCTAGGTAAAGAAGATTCGTTTGGTGTTATCGAATCTTACGACCATAGCACGGGTACATTTAATATGACTCGTATTACTGAAAGCGATCCTCTTGAGAAAGGCGATACGATTGTATCTTCTGGATATGGAGGCGTATTTCCGCAAGGGCTCATTCTTGGAACGGTTGAATCCCGTGGTGTAGGTGACTTCGGGATGTCAGATACAGCGAGTATCCGTCCGGCAGTTACATACAAGGACTGGCGTGAATTGTTTGTCGTTGTAACTCCAGGCTCCCAACAATCCGGAAATGGGGAGTAACGATGAACCAAAACTGGATGATTGGCTTCATGTTTATCTTGTTTATGTTGGAAGGTACGTTGCTGCCGTTTATTATTCCTGACATATGGCAAGGACGTATTGTGCCACAGTTTGTATTTATTATCGTGCTGTACTATAGCGTCTATAAGCATAGACACACCGGGCTATTAATGGGGTTAGGCTTCGGTTTGCTCCAAGACATCGTCTACTATGGCCATATGATAGGTCCCCATGCTTTTAGTATGGGCTTGCTTGGATATTTGACTGGTTTGTTGATAGGCTCAAGAAAAGCGACGATGGTCACGATGATGGTCTTGGCAGTAATAGGAAGCTTCTCGCACCAAATTATTTTGTTCGGTGTCTACGCTTTATTTGGCGTGCATCAGATGCCGTTTAAATTTGCATTGATCGAATATATGGTGCCAAGCTTGTTTATACAGCTCTTATTTGCAATGGCTGTGTATGTCTCTATGCGTAAATGGTTTGATCGAGAACCAGTTAACAAGACCGCAGAGGAAGTAGAAGCATAAGAGCCGTCTAGGAATTTTCATTCCGGGCGGCTTATGCCATTTTTTCGTGAACAAATGCTTGATTATGCAGGAACTTTTCTCTTCCGTCGCGAAAAAGATTACGTTGGGAGGGACTGATCATGACGGCCAAGCCACTAGTGACGATTAAAGGGATAAAAGATGGCCTCGTGTTTCTGCTTGACGATCATGGTGAGTTTGCTGATGTATTGCGGGAGCTGCGCGACAAGCTTGAGCATGCACCGCATTTTTTTAATGGGCCTATCGTAAACGTTGATGTCAAGCTTGGAGACCGATCCATTACGGATGAGCAGAAGTCTGAAGTGCTTGATATACTTAAACAACGAGGCAATATGCTCATTCGATCACTGGAATCTAATGCGGATGCAAAGCCCGAAGCGGCTAAATATGTGGTGCAAACGTTGACCGGAATCGTACGTTCTGGACAAGTGTTGAAACATGAAGGCAATTTGCTGTTTATCGGAGATGTTAATCCAGGTGGCGTCATCGTCAGCACGGGTGACATTTTCGTATTTGGAGCTTTAAGAGGAACGGCATACGCTGGTGTTGATGGTCAGACATCGGCAATTATTGGTGCATCTTTGTTTGCGCCAACTCAGCTGCGGATTGGAGAAGTCATTAGCCGTCCGCCTGATGAATGGGGAGTTACCCAAGCTCATATGGAGTTTGCTTACGTGCATGAGGGAAGCATGCAGATAGATAAAGTATCACAACTTCACCGCATTCGAAAGGACATCAATTTGTTCAAAGGGGTGTAGAGGCATGGGAGAGGCAATCGTCGTCACTTCAGGTAAAGGCGGTGTCGGCAAGACGACGACGTCGGCCAATTTAGGTACAGCGCTTGCTTTGCTCGGCAAAAAAGTGTGTATGATCGATACGGATATCGGCTTACGCAACTTGGATGTCGTTATGGGATTAGAAAATCGGATTATTTACGACATCTGCGATGTAGTCGATGGCCGTTGCCGATTGAATCAAGCGCTCGTAAAAGACAAGCGCTTTGACGAATTGTACATGTTACCAGCGGCACAAACGAAAGATAAGCACGCAGTATCGCCTGAACAAGTGAAACAAATTGTGACAGAATTAAAAGCAGAGTTTGAATATATCATTATCGATTGCCCAGCAGGGATTGAGCAGGGCTTCAAAAATGCGATTGCCGGAGCGGACCAAGCGATCGTCGTAACGACGCCTGAAAATGCGGCTGTACGTGACGCTGACCGCATTATTGGCTTGCTGGAGAACGCTAACATTGGATCGCCGAAGCTAATTGTGAACCGAATTCGCCCTAATATGGTGAAGACGGGTGATATGCTAGATATCGAAGATATTTTGCAAGTGCTTAATATTGATTTGATCGGTATCGTTCCGGATGATGAGCTTGTGATCAAAGCAGCGAATGCAGGCGAGCCTACGGTGATGAATCCGGAATCGCCCGCAGCGATGGCGTACCGCAACATTGCACGCCGTATTCTAGGCGATACGGTTCCGCTCATGCTGCTCGATCAGAAAAAAGGCGTGTTCAGCCGGATGAAAAAGTTTTTTGGGGTGTGATGATTAAGCCGTGCTGAACAAGTTGAAAAAGATTGACTGGGTCATTGTCGGAATTATGCTCGCATTTATGGTTATTAGCCCGTTAATTATTCACAGTGCTACAGTGGGAGGCTCATTTGAAGGTACAGCGATGAAGACTGTGTACTTTTACGCTGCTGGATTTTTGCTCTTGTTTGCAATAGCGCTGTTTGATTATCGTTGGTTATTGAAGAGTTGGCCTATCACCTTAGGCATAACCGTATTGTTACTTATCGCGGTTCTGATTATAGGTCAAGAAATTAATGGTGCTAAAGGTTGGTTTAAGATGGGGAGCCTATCTTTTCAGCCTGCGGAATTAGCAAAAATCACACTTATATTTGCGCTAGCACAATTACTTGGGCGGCGCGACGGTGATCCATTAACGTTTTCCAAAGATTTAGTGCCGCTAGCTCTTGTAACCTTGCTCCCATTCGGTTTAGTCGTTATTCAGCCGGATTTAGGTAATGCACTTATTTTCCTTATTATTGTAGTGGGTATGTTGTGGATTGGCGGTATTAAATATCGTCATGTGTTTATTGGTGGTGTCATCGTCGCGGCCATGCTTGCGCTCGTTATTTTGGCGTTTTCCACCTTTAATGCTCAGACTAAACAATTTTTAGCCGTAGACCTTGGCAAAAATCACTGGTACGAACGTATAAACACGTTTGTGAATCCAGAAGCTGCAACAAAAGACCAGGCTCACCAATCCAAATATGCGCTTATCGCTATTGGTTCTGGTGGTTTGTCCGGAGACGGCTATATGGACGGTGAATTAAAGAAGCGCAGCTACATTCCGCTGATGTATTCGGATGCCATTTTTGTCGTCATCGGAGAGGAATTTGGTTTTCAAGGGGCTGCATTGCTACTACTCATCTACTTTTTGCTTATTTATCGCATGATTCTAATTTCATTCCAATGTTTTGATTTGCGGGGCGCATATGTCATTGTAGGTATCGTGTCGATGCTTGTGTTCCAAGTATTCCAAAATATCGGCATGATGATCGGAATTATGCCGATCACAGGGATTACACTTCCATTTATTAGTTACGGTGGAACGTCGTTGCTACTGAATATGATGTGTATCGGGCTCGTTATGAGTATTCGTATTCATCAGGAAAAGTATCAGCTAGACACGTAACACTTGCGACATCATCCCGTGATAACAGAATCACAACGTTCACAAGGCTTTGTCGAACCTTCTCGTTATGAAAAGGGTCTGCAAAGCCTTTTTGCGATGCTCATATCCCGGACGAGCTTGTCATACATTTGAAATAGAAGCCATTCTATTCATAAGGGCAGGGATGGAGTATGAAAGAAGACATTCGGAGACGACGGCAAGAGCGAATACGTCAGCTTACGTGCAGCGAATCAGTATCAGCAGGAGAGACCGTAGAAGTGGGATCTTATCCTATGCTTGTTCCCCATGATGCTGTCAGGACTTCACACTTAACAGATAAAGAAGATACAGACTTAGAACGAGACCCGGAAATGCAGTGGAGAGAAAAAGCAGCCAACATGCATTGGTATGAAGGATACGGAAAGCACCATCATGAACAAGAAGGCGGCTGGAACATGTGGGGGCCCCTACGGCTGCGTATTGTTGCCGCTGTCATGATTACGATTGTCGCAGTTGTCATCCTACGATTTCCAGCAGATTGGAACGCTCCGATGCGAGGATGGATTGCTCAAGCGTTTACACAAGAAATGAATACCGAAGCAGTTGCAGCTTGGTACGAGTCAGCATTTGCAGGTACACCCTCTTTTATCCCTCTGTTCTCTAACACAAATAAGGAAACGCAGTCAGCATCAGCAAGGAAACAATTATGGCAAGCGCCCATTGCGGGGACAATCGTTCAGCCTTTTGCATTAAGTTTAAAAGGGATACATATTCAACCATCCTCCTCTGGTGCAGAAGTTGTAAGCGCGGGGACGGGACGGATTATTGCTACGAAAGAAGACCCTAGAAACCGAACAGTAAACATCACTGTCCAGCATGAGGGCGGCTGGATTACGGAATATGGTCAACTTGAGCAAAGCGTTGTTCAGGTGAACGATTGGATTGAAGCTGGCACAAAGCTGGGAAAAATGAAAGGTGGTAAAAACCCAGAGTCATCACGACTGTTTTTTGCTGTACAAAAAGATGGTCGCTACGTTGACCCTACCGATGTGATGCATTTTGATTAGGTGGGGTGGGACGACGTTTTCATTGCATCCTTTGTTTGTACTTATTCTTGGTGTGTCTGCTATAACAGGACATATTTTAGAACTACTTGTCCTGTTTTCCATCGTGTTTATTCATGAAATGGGGCATGTCGTTGCTGCACGATTATTGGGGTGGTCTATAGAGGAAGTGAAGTTACTACCGTTTGGAGGGGTGGCTGAATCGAACGACGGCGCATTAGCTCCGGCATGGCAAGAATGTGTAGTGGCTGCAGCAGGGCCGCTGCAAAATGCGATTCTCATTGTCATTGCCTTAGGCTGTGAGCAAATGGGCTGGTGGAGCACGGAATGGACGGCTCACTTTATTGAAGCCAACGCTTTTATTGCCCTGTTTAATTTACTTCCTATATTACCATTGGATGGTGGCCGCATCGTGCAGGCGCTTTGTTCGTTATGGATGAGCTACCATCGTACACTCGTATACGGTGCATGGATCAGCATCATCATGAGCGTAGTCATGGGACTTTTCGCTTTGTCGTCGCTTGTACACGGTGGGGGTATTCATCTGAACATATTAGTGCTGGCTCTATTTTTACTTTGGACAAACTGGACAGAATGGCGTAACACTCCTTACCGATTTGTGCGATTTCTTATGCATCGTCCGCTTAGGCTGCGTCGTTGGGAACGCCAAGTCTCTGTAGGGCGACCAATCATTGCCCAGATGGGGCGTCCACTTTCCGACATCGTTCGTCTGCTGCAAAAAGATGCTTATCACATTGTATACGTCATGAACAGCAATGGACGCATACAACGCATCGTCCCTGAGCAGCAGTTGATTGATGCCTATTTTGCCGACCCACCCTTGTTGCACACAGACGCTGTACAAGGAAAAAACGTACCGAAATCGATAACATGACAGGCGATAAATAATATTTTTTACCGTTCCATAATGCGGCATGTTCACCACTGACTGCTTCGTGTTACAATAGAATTTGACGCGCTGTAGTAGAGGGTGATGCCATGAATCAAATAATTGTTCACTGTGAGGAACAAGTGACGCAAATGGCGCTATTGGAACACGGTCGACTTATTGAATATGCGGTCGAACGCGCGACGGGCTGGGCGCTCGTTGGCAGCTTTTACAAAGGTCGCGTTGTAAATGTGCTTCCGGGAATGCAGGCCGCTTTTGTAGATATTGGTCAGAAGAAAAATGCATTTCTGTACGTCGATGATTGCTTGCATCCGCATTTGGAGAAACAACCTAAAGAACAACCTCCGATTTCAAGCCTGCTTCATGTCGGCCAGGAACTGATTGTTCAAGTGATCAAGGAGCCGCTTGGCAACAAGGGTGCACGTGTCACAACACATTATTCCTTGCCCGGCAGATTTTCGGTGTACATGCCATATGCCGATTATATCGGTGTTTCTAAAAAAATTGACCGCGAAGCAGAGCGAAACCGCTTGAAGCAACTTGCCGAAAGTATACGACAGAACGAAGAAGGCTTTATTATTCGGACTGTCGCTGCAAACGAGCCGATAGATTTGCTGGAGGCAGACGCTCAATCGTTGCGTGAACGTTGGCAGTACATAGCAGCCCGTGCGCAGCAGACGGCAGCGCCAGCATTACTTCATCGAGATATCAACATGGTTGAGCGGTTAGTACGTGATGCGTTTTCACACGATATTGAACAATTGCTCATTGATGATGTACGTCAAGCGAAGCAAATCACAACGCTCGTTCAATCATTTGACTTAGGATTGGCTAATCGCATATCCGTATATAAGGACAAAACTGAACCGTTGTTTAGACGTTATCGAATTGATGAGCAGTTAGACAAGGCGTTCCAACGCAAAACGTGGCTGCAAAGCGGCGGATATCTAGTTTGGGACCAAACGGAAGCATTGACGGTAGTAGACGTGAATACGGGGAAATACACGGGCAATAGCCATTTGGAAGAAACGGTTTACGTTACGAATATGGAAGCGGCGGAAGAAATTGCGCGTCTTATCCGCCTACGGGATATCGGAGGAATCATCATTGTCGATTTTATCGATATGGATTCAGATGAGAATCGGCAACGAATCGTTGAACGTTTAGAGACGGTAATGAAAAAAGACCGGACCAAGTGTATGGTCGTCGGCTGGACAAAGCTTGGGCTGCTTGAACTTACGCGCAAAAAAGTGCGTGAACAAGTTATGAACCAACTGTTCGAACCTTGCACGAGTTGTGAAGGAACTGGACTGGTGCAGACCGCAGCCGTTCATAAAGGAACGTAATTTATTCGTTGATTTATTGAAAATGGTATGATAAGATTTACTGGTATGTGTTTAAGTTAGTGGATGCACATGCTGTAACCGCTCGGAACAGGTATTCAAGTGTGATGCAATTGCGTCGCCACCTGTATAGGCGAGTCTGAGACATGAGGAGGTGCAACACAATGTACGCAATTATTGAGACAGGCGGCAAGCAGTACAAAGTCCAAGAGGGCGATGTATTGTTCATTGAGAAATTGGACGCTGTTGACGGCGAAAGCGTAACGTTCGATCGCGTATTGGCTGTTTCTAAAGACGGTGGTTTGGTTACAGGAGCTCCAGTAGTATCTGGTGCTACAGTAACAGCGAAAGTCGAGAAACAAGGTAAAGGTGCGAAAATCACTGTTTACAAATACAAAGCGAAAAAGAACTACCGTCGTAAGCAAGGTCATCGTCAACCGTACACGAAAGTGACGATTGAAAAAATCCAAGCGTAAGAGGTGTGCCGTATGATTCGCGTTACGATTCGGCGTAAGTCGAACCGCTTGATTGAGAGTTTCTCGGTTAAGGGGCATGCGAATTTTGCTCCCCACGGTCAAGATACGGTATGTGCCGGTGTCTCGGCAGTGACGGTGGGCGCGGTCAACGCTATCGAGAAGCTTGCAGGTGTGCAGCTGAAGTGCAAGATGAAGGACGGTTTTCTGAGTGGACAAGTGACCTCGGAATATCCACCTGTAATCGAAGCGCAAGTTCAACTGCTGCTGGAATCGATGATCGTTAGTTTACAAACCATTGAAGATTCATACGGAAAGTATCTTCAGATAGAAGACCAATAATGAGCGAGGAGGTTGACCATATGTTGAAGTTAAACCTTCAGTTGTTCGCATCCAAAAAAGGTGTAGGTTCCACAAAGAACGGTCGTGACAGCAGATCTAAACGTCTTGGCGTTAAGCGTGCTGACGGTCAAGTGGTTTCCGCAGGTAGCATCTTGGTGCGTCAACGCGGTACGAAAATTCACCCAGGCAACAATGTTGGCATCGGTACAGATGACACATTGTTCGCAAAAGTGGAAGGCGTCGTGAAGTTCGAACGTTGGGGTCGCGATCGCAAAAAAGTGAGCGTCTACCCAGTTGTAGTTGCACCAGTTGCAGCAGCAATGGAGAAGTAAGACGACGTTACACAAACCCTCGGCTTTGGCCGGGGGTTTTTTCTTATCATAGAAACGGTTGGTGCTGTCATAGACAACGAATGAACAGCATAGCCGTTTCTGCTTATCCATTCACTCCATGATTGAAATTGCAGATGCATAACAGCTAAGTTAATGTACATGATATGAAGTCTTCCATTTTTCAATTAAACAAATTCCGCTAAGTTTGGACGTGCCCGTAAAGCCGTGTTATACTAAAGGATGGGAGTTTGTACATATTTGGAAAATATAAGCGAGGGGCGTAATGATGAATAAGATGCGCATCATGCAAGGAATAAGCGCGATTGTAGCGACAAGTTGTGCTATGTTGCTCATCGTCTTGAATGTGCCGCTTCTTTGGCGGATTGTGACAGTTATCATCCTTATAGCTAGCTTATCGTTTGGGGCCAACCTGTATATACGTGAGCGAATAGCTCAAGAGCGACGCTTGATTCGAGCAGCACATAGTTCTGCTCTCGATTTAATGCATCATCAACGACATGACTGGATGAATGATTTACAATTGTTGTACGGCTATGTCCGCTTGAAAAAGTACGATAAATTGCCGGTGTGCGTGGAAACAATAAAAGCACGAATGACTGAAGAAAGCCGCATTTCAAAACTAGGCGTACCTGAACTGGTCATGTTTATTATGCATCATCGAACGTCAGGGGGAACGATGCCGCTGCAAGTTTCAATACCAGACTCACTTGAGCTTAACCGACTTGCACTGGCTGTTAACGAACACCAGCTGACAGATGTTGTAATTCAAGCCGTTCAGACGTTCCGCTTTGCGCCCAAAGTAGAGATCGAGCACTCGAATCCATTGCATTTGGCGTTTGCTCGTGAGCCAGAAGGGCTCGTTATTCGCTATCAGTATGAAGGGAAACTGCTTCGGCCGGGCGAGGTGGCCGAGCAATTGAAACGTATTGCATCAGAACGCAACGTGCGGCTGGAGCAGTTGTCTGTGAAGCAGGATGAAACTTGTGATGTGAAAGAGGCTTATCAATTAGTCGTGCCGTGTAGTGCATAAAGAGGTGACAACATGTTCATAGATAAAGCGAAGATATATGTTAAAGGTGGCGACGGTGGCGATGGTCTAGTCGCATTCCGTCGTGAGAAGTACGTGCCAAACGGTGGTCCTGCTGGTGGTGACGGAGGTAATGGTGGTCATGTTATCTTCCGAGTTGACGAAGGATTGCGAACGCTAGTCGATTTTCGTTACCAACGACATTTTAAAGCGCCACGTGGTGTAAAAGGACGTAACAAGAGCCAGCATGGTGCGAATGCGGATCATATGATCGTACGCGTTCCGCCTGGAACGGTAGTCGTTGACGATGATACGAATGAAGTTATTGCTGACTTGACTCGTCACGGGCAACAAGTTGTTGTTGCTAAAGGTGGTCGTGGAGGTCGCGGTAATACGCGTTTTGCGACACCTGCGAACCCAGCGCCAGAATTGGCCGAGCATGGTGGAGAAGGGCAAGAGCGTTATATCGTCTTGGAATTGAAAGTGATGGCGGATGTTGGTTTGGTTGGTTTTCCAAGTGTGGGTAAATCAACATTGCTGTCTGTCGTGTCATCGGCTCAGCCGAAAATCGGCGCGTATCATTTTACGACGATTACACCTAACTTAGGAGTTGTCTCACTCGGAGATGACCGCACCTTCGTGATGGCTGACTTGCCAGGTTTGATCGAAGGCGCACATACAGGGATTGGCTTAGGCCATGAGTTCCTGCGCCACGTTGAGCGTACGCGCATCATCATTCACGTTGTTGATATGTCCGGTATGGAAGGTCGCGATCCGTTTGAGGATTGGACTAAGATTAATGACGAGTTGAAGCTATACAATGAGAAGCTAACGGAGCGTCCGCAGATTATTGCGGCTAACAAGATGGATATGCCTGAAGCAGAAGAGAATCTGGCTGCGTTTAAACAGCAGATTAAAGAAGCGACAGGTCAAGAAATTGAAGTTGTTCCAATCTCATCGTTAACGAGACAAGGCATTAATGAACTGATGTACAAAGCGATGGAGATTTTGGAGTCATTGCCGCAGGAGCTTGAAGTTGAAGATGTTGCGGAAGTGGAAGAGCGCAAAATTTATCGCTTGAATAAAAAGTCAGAAGGTCCTCAATTTACGATTCGCCGTGAGAACGAAATGTTCGTAGTCGAGAGCGAAGCGATCGAGAATATGATGAAGCGAATGCAAATGCATACGCATGATGCTATTTTGCGTTTTGCAAATACATTGCGCCATATGGGCGTGGATGAAGAATTGCGTAAACGTGGAGCCAAAGACGGCACGATTGTACGCATCGCCGATTTCGAATTCGAATTCGTAGAAGGCAGTAGCTACTATTAAAATGAACAAAGAACCACGCATGATGACGGGGCTTGACCAAGCCTCGATTCACGCGTGGTTCTTTTTTATATTTCGTTTAACTGTGCTATATCGGCTGCGTCCAATCGTACATGTACAGCATCGGCGCTATTTCGAATCGTCTCCGGTCGAGAAGTGCCGATTATCGGAATGATGACCGATGAGTATGCGGTTAGCCAAGCAAGTGCGATTTGCGGCGGCGTGGCTTCATGCTTTTCGCTCAGCTGTTGCAATAACTGGTGGTCAATTAACCGTTTAAGTTGTGTAGCGCTACCTAACGGGCTGTAACATAACAACGAGATTTGCTGCTGCTCGCATAGGTCTAGTACAGCTTGTGAACGACGGTCAAATAAATGGAAGCGGTTTTGCACACACTCAATACGAGTGAACGATAACACATTAGCTAATTGCTCTTCATTCACATTAGAAAGGCCGATATGCTGTATGAGTCCTTCTTCTTGCATCCGTGATAACTCACCGACCGATTCTTCAATCGGAACATCCGGATCGGGAGCATGTAATAAATAGAGCGGATGGCTATCTCGCTTTAGTCGAAGCAAGCTCTGTTCACATGCGGCTCGCAGTGCATGAGGTCGCGCATCGACGTCCCATTGACCATCTGGGCGAATAAGTCCTCCTTTTGTAACGAGTAGCAGATCGCTTGCGCCACGTGAGTCGAATGCTTTTTGAAACAATTGTTCATTATGTCCGAGATCATGTTCATTTAAGCTGTAACTATCAGCAGTGTCAAATAAAGTGATGCCGCAGTCCAATGCTGCCTCAATCGTTCGGAGTGATTGTTCTTCAGAAGGCCTTCCTTGTACGGACAAGGAGGCGCCCCCCATTCCCATAACCGATACGTGCAAGGAAGTTTGTCCAAGGTTAACTTGTTGCATGTTCATTTGCTGCGGTTCTCCTTTCGTTGCTGGTGCTTAGTGTCAGCCGTAATGCTGTAATCCTGTAATGAATAAACCCTTCAAAACATATATACCCTCTCATCACAGGAAAGTTTTTCATTCCTTTCTCTTCGCGTTCGTGTATAATAAATTCAACTTTTGCCGAAAAGCCTATTGCCAACTACGCTAGCTTTCGCTATAATGTCCTCTAAACGAGTACACAAGTCTTTTTATGGAGGACGGTTCATGGCGGAGAGATATTATCTAGTACGTGAAGATATTTTACCAGAGGCGGTAGTTAAGACAGTGCGAGCTAAGCAACTACTTGCGTCTGGAGAAGTAAAGACAGTGCATGAAGCTGCAGAGCGCGTGGAATTGAGCCGCAGCGCTTTTTACAAATATAAAGACGGGATTTTTCCACTGAATCAATTGGAACGGGAACGAATCGTGACGATATCGATGGATCTGGATCATCGCTCTGGCATTTTGTCCAAAGTACTTGGATCTGTAGCGGCATTTGAAGGAAACGTGCTTACGATTAATCAGACGATTCCATTGCAAGGGGTAGCTAACGTTGTCATTTCGGTTGAAACCTCGTTGATCGCAGAGCCATTCGGAAAAATGATGGACACACTGCGTGAAATTCCGGGAGTAAAGCGTGTGACGGTTATCGGACAAGGGTAATTTTCGAAGAGATCAGGGTCAACAGAAGGGGAGGAACATGCGTGAAGCCGATTAAAGTAGGGTTGTTAGGACTAGGTACAGTAGGTACAGGTGTTGTTCGTATTGTAGAGGGGCATCAAGATGATTTGTTCGGTCAGGTAGGATCTCCAATTCGGATTGAAAAAGTGCTTGTTAAAGAATTGGAAAAAGCGCGTGGTATAGCGATACATCCCGAACGGCTTACAGATAACGCATGGGATATCGTGAATGACCCTGAAATCGATATTGTCGTTGAAGTGATGGGTGGCATTGAGCCCACTAAACAATATATATTAGAGTCGCTGGAACGTGGCAAACATGTTGTTACGGCAAATAAAGACTTGATGGCTTTACATGGGCCCGAAATACTTGCTAAAGCTCGTGAAAAGGGCTGCGATGTGTATTATGAAGCCAGTGTTGCTGGTGGAATTCCGATTATTCGCACATTAATGGAAGGATTTTCGTCCGATCGCATTAAAAAAATTATGGGTATCGTGAACGGCACGACAAACTATATTTTAACGAAGATGAGCCAAGAAGGGGCTGCATATGACGAGGTGCTCAAAGAGGCGCAAGCGTTAGGCTACGCCGAAGCAGACCCGACATCTGATGTTGAAGGTTTGGATGCGGCGCGCAAGATGGCCATTTTGGCGACACTCGGCTTCCATGCTAACATTGCTTTGGAAGATGTAGATGTGCGCGGGATATCACAAGTGAATAAAGAGGATATTACGTACGCGAAGCGTTTGGGCTATGAAATGAAATTGCTCGGCATCGCAGAGCGTCAAGATGACCAGATTAGCGTTGTTGTTCAACCGACAATGGTAAGTAAGTCACATCCACTTGCGGCGGTTAATGGAGTATACAATGCGGTGTATGTGTACGGTGAAGCCGTTGGTGAAACGATGTTTTATGGCCCTGGAGCAGGCGAAATGCCGACAGCGACTTCTGTCGTGGCTGACTTGGTTGCTGTTGTTAAAAATATAAAGCTAGGTGTTAATGGGCAAACGGCGTTAATGCCTTTCAAGGAAAAGAAGTTGAAAACAGAAGAGCAAATCGCATACAAAAACTACATCCTGCTGCATGTTGAAGATAAAGCAGGGGTGCTGGCGCAAATTACTCAAGTGTTCGCCAAGTTTGAAGTAAGCTTAGAATCTGTTGTTCAACAACCGAATGCTCAGAACCCGGATGCAGAAATCATTATCGTTACCCATGCAGGTAGCCAAGCGAATATGAAAAAGGTATTGGCGCATTTCGAGCAACTTGATGTCGTCAAATCCATTAAGAGCGTATACAGAGTGGAAGGTTAGCACGAACCTATTTGAATAGAGAAAAAGGGGAGTTAACATGCGGTATATGGGATTGTTGGAGACGTATAAATCATACTTGCCAGTAAGTGAGCATACGCCAATGCTTACGCTTCACGAAGGAAACACGCCGCTTGTGCGGGCAGAGAATTTGTCCGCTGAGTTGGGATTGGACTTATACTTTAAATATGAAGGCTTGAATCCGACGGGTTCTTTCAAAGACCGCGGCATGGTCATGGCGGTAGCGAAGGCGATCGAGGAGGGAAGCCACACCATTATGTGTGCTTCCACAGGAAATACGTCGGCTGCTGCTGCTGCTTATGCAGCGCGCGGCGGTATTAACTGCATCGTGCTTATCCCGAACAATAATATTGCGCTTGGTAAATTGGCGCAAGCCATGATTTATGGAGCGAAAGTGATTGCGATCGAGGGGAATTTTGACCGTGCGCTAGAAATTGTACGTGAAATTACAGCTAAGCACCCGATTACGCTGGTGAACTCGGTCAATCCTTATCGTATTGAAGGGCAGAAGACTGCTGCGTTTGAAGTATGCGACCAATTGGGGCAAGCGCCCGATGTACTCGCTATTCCTGTAGGTAACGCAGGTAATATTTCTGCCTATTGGAAAGGGTTTAAGCAATATGTTGAGGCGGGGAAAGCGAATAAGCTGCCTAAAATGGTAGGCTTTGAGGCTGAAGGCGCAATGGCGATCGTCAAAGGTGAGCCTATTCTTGAACCAGAGACGGTCGCGACAGCGATTCGAATCGGTAATCCGGCGAGCTGGGACACAGCCGTAGCCGCAGCGCAGGAGTCAGGTGGACAAATCAACTTCGTGACGGATGAGCAAATTTTGCGTGCGTACCGTTTGCTGGCAGCGCGTGAAGGCATATTTGCAGAACCGGCTTCCGCAGCTTCGTTGGCTGGTGTAATGAAGCTACACGAAGAAGGTTACTTCCGTGGCGGAGAAAAAGTCGTCTGCGTCCTCACGGGGCACGGATTAAAAGACCCTAATATTGCAATCAAAACGGTAGCTACTGAACCGCTCGTGGTACAAGATACGGAAGAGGCCGTTATGGATGCAATCAGACAGCTTGAGGGTGAGCAATAATGTGGCGTGAAGAGGGGGTGCTTGTACGTGTTCCTGCGAGCACTGCAAATTTAGGGCCCGGGTTCGATACGCTCGGTATGGCACTTAAGCTCCATATCTGGGTAAGCATGAAGCCTGCTGAGCAATTAAGTATTCGACTACACGGTACACAGTTAGTTGGTATTCCGACGGATGAGCGGAACTTGATATACAAAATGGCGCTACATGTGTTTAAAGAGGCAGGTATTGAGCCAAAGCCACTGGAGATTGATGTATATAGTGACATTCCGTTGACGCGTGGGCTCGGAAGCAGCGCTTCTGCGATTATCGCTGGAATGGTGGCAGCCAATGCGTTAATTGGCAACCAGATTTCAGTGGAGCGGTTATATGAAATGTCGACTCGTATTGAACAACATCCTGATAATGTGGGTGCTTCGCTGCTAGGCGGAATAGTGGTCGCGACATGGGATGGCATGAAAGTGAACTACGTTCGTCTTGCACCACATAAGCATCTAGGAGTAGTTGTTGCGATTCCGCGTTTCTACTTGGAGACGAAAGAAGCGCGAAACGTGCTCCCGAACGAAGTGAGTATGGCGGATGCGGTGTACAACATTAGTCGCTCATCCTTGCTTGTCGCTGCGCTGTGCACAGGGCAGTTTGAGCGGTTGGCAGATGCTATGCGTGATCGCATCCATCAGCCCTATCGTGCGCCGCTTATTCCTGGGATGGCACGTATATTAGAAGAAGCGCCTATGTATGGGGCGCTAGGGGTAGCTTTGAGTGGTGCAGGGCCGACATTACTCGCTTTGATTGATAAGCGTGAAGATGATGAGTACCTGCGTGAATATTTAAGCAAAACCCTTCATATACACGGTGTGGATGCGGATGTGGTTCGATTAGAGCCTAGCAATGAGGGCGCGGTTTGTTCTGGTACGGCAGCAGATTTCCAAGCTGTGCTGGACCGGGCTCAAGCATATACGGAAGGAGCTAAGCGTATATGACGCGCATTAGTTTATTGCCGGAAGGGTCTGTGTCTCATGAAGCGGCGGTTCGTTTGCTAGGTGATAATTATACTTATGTGCACCATAAGTTAATATCAGACGTGTTCTTATCTACGGTGAACGGGGAGACGCAATTTAGTGTCATCCCGATTGAAAATACGATCGAAGGTTCCGTTAACTTGCACATGGATTGGATAGTTCATGAAGTGGACCTGCCTTTTCAAGCAGAATGGGTCTACCCTTCTATTCAAAATGTCATTGGACGTAAAGAAGAGATTGGTGGAGATTGGGCGCGCGTTACCAAAGTACTCTCCCATCCCGTGGCAATGGCGCAATGTACGAATTTTATACGTGAACATTTGCCACATGCGGAGCTAGAGCACATAAGTAGTACGGCGGAAGCGGTACGACAAGTAAAGCTCAATCCGAACCAGGGCTGGGTAGCGATTGGCACCTTGCTAGGAGCTAAAACGCACAGTCTGGACGTACTGGCCGCAAATGTGACCGATCATGACAACAACTTTACTCGCTTTGTGTTGGTGGGCAAGCAGCCTCTCCCGCATTTAGTTGCAGCAGAGACGAAGACGACGATACTTGTTACGCTGCCAGAGGATTACCCCGGGGCGTTGCATCAGGTGCTATCCGCTTTCGCATGGCGTCGGATCAATTTGTCGCGTATCGAGTCGCGCCCAACGAAGCGCAAGTTAGGGAACTATTATTTTTATATCGATATTCAAATGTCACTAGACTCCGTTCTGTTGCAAGCTGCAATCGGTGAAACTGAAGCACTTGGCTGTCAAGTGCGTGTGTTGGGATCTTACCCAAGCTTCACATTTGATGAATTAGCGAAAAAAGCGTATTGATCTCGGAGGTGTAACGATGACAACACAGTGGATTTATTTAGATGGCGAGTTCGTTACGAAGGAAAAAGCGGTTGTTTCTGTTTTTGATCATGGCTTTTTGTATGGAGACGGAATATTTGAAGGTATCCGTATATATAGTGGAAACATTTTTAAATGCCAAGAACACTTAGAGCGCCTGTATGATTCAGCGAAATCGATTATGCTTGATATCCCGTTGACTATCGAGGAAATGGAGACTGCCCTTGTTGAAACGATTCGTAAAAACGGATTGCGCGACGGGTATATTCGCCTTATCGTATCTCGTGGAGCGGGAAATCTAGGTCTTGATCCGCGTCGTTGTCCAAAAGCGAGCATCATCATTATCGTTGAGCAATTATCGCTATTTCCCGCAGAAGCTTACCGTACCGGACTTCGTTCAGTATCCGTTTCGCAACGTCGCAACATTCCAGATGCGCTGAATCCAAAAATTAAATCATTGAACTATTTGAACAATATCTTAGTCAAAATCCAAGCTAATTTGGCAGAAGCTGAAGAGGCTATCATGTTAAATGCTCAAGGATATGTGACAGAAGGCTCAGGAGATAACATTTTTATTGTTAAAAAGGGTGTTGTCTATACGCCGCCTTGCTACTTAGGGGCATTAGAAGGGATTACGCGCAATACGATTATCGATCTGTGTCGGGAGCGGGGTTATCCGATTAAGGAAGAGCCGTTTACGATGCATGACGTATATGTGGCGGATGAAGTGTTTTTCACGGGAACAGCAGCTGAAGTTATCGCGGCTCGTGAAGTTGATGGTCGTTTAATCGGCACAGGGCAGGCTGGTCCAATCACAGTGCGGTTATTGGAACAATTCCGTGAAATCGTTACACAAGACGGAGTGAAAGTTTACGAGTAGCAAATAATCATATTCGCATAACAACATCACGTTTATTGTAGGAAAGTGTGTAATCCTCCCATTGATATTAATCGCGGGAGGATTTTTTTGCTTTTGTGGATGTCAAACGCCTAGAACCTGCATAGGATGTATTAATTGATTAAGCGGGCGACTGTCCCGCCTGATGAGGATGATGAACGTTAGGAGGTTGCAGAGCGTGAAAATTCATATTATTAAAAAAGGTGAGACGCTGTACGCGTTATCGAAAAAGTACAACGTGCCGCTTAATGAGTTAATTTCGATGAACCCACAGTTAAAAGACCCGAATAAACTAGATATCGGTACGAAAATAAAAGTGCCGTCCTCCTCTTATTCAACGGGGGGGCATGAAGTTATTCATAAGCATGTTGTAAAAGAAAGGGACACACTTTGGAAGTTGTCAAAAGCTTGGGGGGTTCCTTTGCAAACGATGATAGAAGCGAATCCCCAGATTAAAAATCCAAATGTACTCGTGATCGGTCAGGTCGTAAATATACCTAAAGTCGCAAGCTCGTCTCAACCTGGTAAAGGAGAAGTTGAAGCGGGTGGAAAGGCGGGTGGAAAGGAGCCGACAGCTCCGAAGTCCAAAAATGAATTAACCAAGCCTAAACCTACACCTGAAAAAACTCCGGGTGTGACGTCACCACTGCCAGAGAATATAGGAGTGAACATACCTGCTATCCCAAACGTGCCAAGCGGGCCAAATGCGTCAAAGGCACCTGGTATCCCAAACGTGCCAAGTGTGCCAAGTGCGTCAAAGGCACCCGGTATCCCAAACGTGCCAAATGCGTCAAAGGCGCCTAGTATCCCGAGCGTGCCGAGTGCGTCAAAAACGCCTAGTATTCCAAACGTAGTTGCTCCAAATTCCCCGGTTGCCCCTAGTACGTATGTAGCTCCAGCAAAAGGGGGGATTCCAGCGGGGCTAGAAGGGGTTAAACCAGTTGCTCCAAATGAATATCCAGCCACGCCTATTCCTATGGCACCATATCCAACTCATTTTGAATCCGCGTATCCACCAGCAACTGCACCGTATGTTCCAGTTCCGTCGCTGCAAGCGGACGCTGCATGTCCTCCGGAATTCGTTTATGCTTATCCTGTATTTCCACCGATCCCTTCATATCCATCGGCTGTGTATCCATCAATACCGCCTATAGCATCGTTTGCACCCCCAGGTGTGCCTGGTACGGTAGCGGGAACTTACGGACCGTATGGGTCTGTTATGCCAGCTGCAATACCAAATGCAATGCATGGTGGTTATCCATCTGCTGCTTGGCCACAACATTGCTATCCGTACCCAGCCGTGTATTCCCAATATGATCACTGTACTCACGATATGTACCCGCCAATCTTTCATGCGCCTACATATGTGGAGGCACCTCCGCAATGTAGTGAGCAACCTTATTACGCTGGAGTAGAGAATGGTGCGAATCCATATCCGGCTTCATATTCCGCCCAGCCAACAGTGCCGACTGAGAACGTAGCGATGTATCAAGGTGGTTACGTTCCATACGCGTTTGAAAATGGGCCTGTCGCAGCAGGTGGTTATCATTTCGAATCAAGTGGTGCCCCGCCATGCGACTGTGGTTGCAAAGTGCAGAGATCAGAGGACGTGATCTCTTCATATGGCAGTATGAATGAAGAAGGGATTGGGCGTGAAAGTACATCTGGCTTAGAACATGAACAATATGCACAGCATGCGATTCATACGGAACCAGATCAAAAAGCAACATTGAGTGGTAAAAGTAGCGATGCAGTCCAAGCGACGGAGAAGCGTACTGTAAAACCAAGTAGTAAAAAGAAAAAGTCAGGCCAACCATCAAAGAAAAGAAGAAGCATGCCTTGGATAAGCGATTAGAATTACAAGCAGACGAATAAGATTGACGCTACACGTAGCTAGTGGTGAAATCGATCCCTTGTTACCATGCAATACGGTGATACGAGGTGGTTGATTTTACCTGTTTACACATTAGGACAAGCCATGCTATATTATAAATCCGGTCGCGAGATAAGCGGCTGGCGCAAATGAAGTGGATGTTCACTCTTTCGCTTTCAAGGTTTGTTATGAAAGAACTTTTCTCCT